>JAUHWX010000247.1 GCA_030427285.1 Bacteroidia bacterium | reverse complement strand
ACCTGCAAGATCTTTTTGACTTCTTTGAGCTTCGTCCGCAAATCATTCCCAAAAGCAGTAATCCGAAAATCCCGGATCCTATTCGTCAAGGTTTCACTTTTGAAAACGTAAGTTTTAAATATCCAGGCAGCGAACGCTACTCTCTAAAAAATCTCAACTTTCATTTGAAGGCTGGTGAAAAGTTAGCATTGGTTGGTGAAAACGGTGCAGGAAAAACCACTTTGGTAAAACTTCTGTCTCGCCTTTACGAACCTACCGAAGGACGAATTCTACTGGATGGTGTGGATCTTTCAGAATATGACATTGTAGACTTGCGCAAAAACGTGAGCATCATATTTCAGGATTTCGTGAAATTTCAGCTTAAAGCTGATGAAAACATTGCCATTGGAAATATCAACCAGTTGCAAAAACAGGATCTGATTGAGGATAGTGCTGATAAAAGTCTGGCCAACACCGTAATTGACAAACTCCCGGAGCGCTATCAGCAATTTTTGGGTAAGCGCTTTGAAGGTGGTGTAGAGCTGAGTGGTGGCGAGTGGCAAAAAATAGCTTTGGCTCGTGCTTATATGGGCGAAGCACAACTCATGATTTTGGATGAACCCACCAGCGCCTTAGATGCCCGTGCTGAAAATGAAGTTTTCATCCGCTTTTCCGAACTCATTACCGGCCGAACAGCTGTCCTCATAAGTCACCGCTTTAGCACCGTGCGTATGGCCGATCGGATTCTATTTTTAGAAAACGGGGAGCTATTGGAGCTTGGCAGCCATGATGAACTCCTAGAAAAAGACGGAAAGTATGCGGCTTTATTCAAGTTGCAGGCTAAGGGATATGCCTGAGTAAAAAAAATCGTAAGAGTATTCTTCCCATCTCATTGAACAAAATACCTTTGTGTACATTACAAAATAAAAATAACAACCATGTTGAAAAGAATTTATTTACCCCTATTGGGTTTGGCAATTGTAGCCTCATGCTCCAGTCCTGCCACTAGCGATGAAAACCAGGAAGAAGTAATAGACCTGAGTGATGATGGCGGCATAACTGCCGAGCCAGAAAATGATGCTCCGGAGAGCTACGAAAAAGATGGTTTGAAAGTTTACCCTTTTGAAGGTTCTCCCGAGTTTAAAACCGCTGAACTAACCCGAAACTCACCAGCGGATAATATGAAAGCTGCAAATGGTAAAGTTGCCTTTGATTTTGGTGTGACTAACTATGAACTTGGTGCTCAAACAGAAGGTGCCGGAACTAATGGTTTAGCAAATTCTGACAAAGGTCAACACATACACCTTATTGTAGATAATGGCCCGTACAGCGCCCATTATGATGCTAAGTTTGAAAAAGAATTTGAGCCGGGACATCATGTGGCTATTGCTTTTCTTTCAAGAAGTTTTCACGAAAGTGTAAAAAATGGAAAGTCAGCTACCATTTTTCAATTTACTACGGGCAAAGATCAGCCGGAAACCACTCCGGTAGATTTGAATGCTCCAATGCTTTTTTATAGCCGCCCGAAAGGTGAATACAACGGAGCTGGTGCTCAAAAAATCCTTTTAGATTTTTACGTGGCCAATGCTGAGCTTGAGCCTGATGGCTATTCAGTAATTGTAACGGTAAATGAAAAAACAGAGTTTATACTTGACACTTGGCAGCCGTATCTTATTGAAGGATTACCAATGGGTGAAAACACCATCAACCTAAAAATGATAGATGCCCAAGGAAATTTGGCTGACAGCCCAATGAATGATGTAACCCGCACATTTACACTTTCTGCGGAATAGATTATTCCAACTAATAAAACGAAAAAAACCCGCTCTGAATTCCAATAGCTATCGGAATTCGGAGCGGGTTTTCTTATTCTTAAAAATTGCTACAAATTATTGTACTACAATCTTTTTTGAGCTTAGGATGCTTTCATTACCTTTTATTGTAACGATATAAATACCCTTATTCAGGTTTAAGCTTACTTCTTCGTTAATGGTATTTGCCTTAACTGAAAGTGGAGCATTAAATACTTCCTTACCAGTAAGGTCATATACAGCAATACCAGTCGTAGAAGCAATTACATTCTTCATATCTACATTATACAAACCATTTGCAAAAAACGAGTTGTCAATTAACTTAGTTGACGCTGAAGCTTGCTCAAAACCTTCCGCTAAACCAACAGTAGCAGGCTGATACATTACATTGCTACATGACTGATTGTTGGCAGTACTGGCCTCTGAAACACCACTCCAACCTTGACCTATTGCAGATACAGTAACACAAAAATTCATGGCTCCAGCCGCTGCGCCACTTAGATTCAATCCCAATGGAGGTAGTGAGTACGTGTATGTTCCACCGTTCGCAGGGATATTTACACTATCAAAATAGAAAATTGATCCTCCATTAATTGATAATACATTTCCACCAATACTCATTTGAAAAAGCACAGAATCCAATAGGTCAATATCTTCAGTACCAGGATTTGAAATAGTGAAGTTTAAAGCAAATGGGTTGTTGGGACCAACAATATCATTTGCCATTGGGGAATTAAGAGTTACTGCAATATCAGCCTGGCCAAAAGCAACAGTCGAAATTCCAAAAGTCAAAGCAAGTAAGATTTTTCTCATAATTGTATTTTTTTGATTAAGGCGCAAATCTAGACTTTAAAGCTATAAAAACACAAAGACCGCATTCAAAATGCGGTCTTTAGTTATGTTAAAATTATCTTAAGGCAATTCTTACTTAGCTATCTTCTTCCTCATATTTATATTTACTACCTCTATAGCTAATGAGAAAGCTACTGCAAAATAAATGTAGCCTTTAGAAATATGCTGATGCAGCCCATCGGCTATCAATACAAAACCTATAAGTATTAAAAATGCCAAGGCAAGTATTTGTAAAGTTGGATAGCGTTCTATAAAGGCTGCAATTTTACCTGCAAAAACAAGCATCACTATAAGTGAAATCACCACGGCTAGTATCATAATAAGCAGTTCTTCTGTCATGCCGATAGCCGTAAGGATAGAGTCAAAGGAAAATACAATGTCCAAAAGTCCGATTTGAATAATGATGGAAACAAAGCTCTTTTGCGCCTGTTTCTTCATACTTTTTTCATCTTCTTCCTTCCCTCCTCCATCTATTTTATGGTGAATTTCACTAGTACTTTTCCCGATAAGGAAAAGCCCACCAACCAGAAGCACCAAATCTCGACCTGTGGCTACAAAGCCAAAAATTTCAAATATGGGCTGTGTAAAACCAATAATCCAGGTGATACCCAACAGCATGATGATCCTTAAAATAAGGGCCAGGCCAATACCAGCTGTGCGTGCCGTTTTTCGTCTTTCTTCAGGAAGTTTGTTGGTAAGTAATGAAATGAAAATGATATTATCAATCCCCAGCACTATTTCCAACAAACTCAGCGTAAGCAATGCTATCCAAGCTCCTGAGTGCAAAAAGATTTCAAAATCCATAACTACGCAGTTTCTGCTTCAGCACTAAAAAGTGGATAGCTTTCCATCCAAGCATTTATTTCTGATTTTACCTCAGCAATTACAGCTTCGTCATCGGGGTTAGAAATCACTCTATCCAAAAGGTCAGCTATCTTATCCATGTCATCTTCCACCAAACCTCTTGATGTAACAGCTGCGGTGCCAATACGGATTCCACTGGTTACAAATGGCGACTTATCGTCAAACGGCACCATATTTTTATTTACAGTAATATCTGCTAATACAAGTGTGTTTTCGGCTTTCTTACCGCTAATGTTTTTATTTCTAAGATCGATAAGCATACAGTGATTTTCGGTTCCACCGCTAATGATATCATAACCCTTAGCTACCAAAGCATCCGCCAGGCGGGCAGCATTTTTCTTTACCTGCAGGATGTATTCAAAAAATTCATCGCTCAAAGCTTCGCCAAAAGCAACCGCCTTAGCGGCAATTACATGTTCCAAAGGTCCACCTTGCATTCCCGGGAAT
>JAUHWX010000246.1 GCA_030427285.1 Bacteroidia bacterium | reverse complement strand
AGATACCACTCCTCGTTTACCAAAAAATGATTGATAAGTTGTGTCTTTCCTGGCCTACCAGAAGTTTTGGCCAAACCCTTACGCTGCACGAGCATATTTATTAGGCTACTCTTACCCACATTACTACGGCCAATAAAGGCGTACTCTGGTTTATTAGCAGGAGGACATTTGGTAATATCTGTGTTGCTACACAAAAAATCGGCTGAATTGATATGCATGGCGCGAAGGTAAGTTTTAGTGCGATTGCACGAAGGTGCAAATTTTAGGATTTACCTAAATGTAGTGTGTACCTTTGGCGCAAATTTCTGCATTGGCATGATATATATTGAGCGAAAAGAACGATTCAGCGCAGCACACCAACTCTTCAATCCACACTGGACTATTGAAAAGAATCAAGAGGTATTTGGCAAGTGTTCCAACAAAAATTTTCATGGCCATAATTACACGCTCACCGTTACCGTAAAGGGAGAAATTAATCCAAATACCGGTTTTGTGATGAACTTGGTAGAGCTTAAAAAACTCATAAAAGACCATGTGATAGAAAAGCTAGACCACGCTAATCTCAATCACGATGTAGACTTTATGAAAGGAAAATTCACCAGCACCGAAGTTTTAGCCATCGAAATTTGGAATATCCTAAAGCCTCTAATTGCACAGCACAATTGTGAGCTTCACAAAATACGACTAGACGAAACCGAAAATAATGCGGTGGAGTTTTGGGGGTGAATGAGTAGAAAGTAGTTAGTACAGAGTATTGAGTAAGAAAAATTCATGCATCAATTTAAGGAATTGAAAATCTGGCAAAAAGCGATGGAACTGGTAAAGGAAGTTTATCTTATTACTAAGCAACTCCCCACTAGCGAGCAATTTGGTCTTACTTCCCAAATCAATAGGTGCGCTGTTTCTATTCCTTCCAACATAGCCGAAGGTGCAGGAAGAAATAGTCCAAAAGACTTTATTAGATTCTTAAGCATTGCCCGTGGATCTGCTAGTGAACTAGAAACTCAATTACTTTTGCTTGTCGAATTGGACTTGATAAAAACGGAAAACCTTATAAGGCATTTTGAACTTTTGGAAGAAATTCAAAAAATGAATCATTCACTCCAAAGTCATTTAAAAACTAAAATATAAACTGAATTCGAGTACTAAATACTTAGTACTTCATACTAAATACTACTAACATGAAATCATACATCTTCCCCGGACAAGGCGCACAGTTTGTAGGTATGGGCAAAGACCTATACGAATCATCAGCTGTGGCAAAAGAACTTTTTGAAAAAGCGAATGACATCCTCGGCTTTCGTATTACCGACATCATGTTTGATGGTACTGCCGAAGACTTAAAGCAAACTAAAGTAACCCAACCTGCAGTGTTTTTACACTCTGTTATTTTGGCTAAAACCTTAGATAACTTTGCTCCAGATATGGTGGCTGGTCACTCTTTGGGCGAACTTTCGGCCTTAGTAGCCAATGGCACTTTGTCTTTTGAGGATGGCCTTAAATTAGTTTCTAAAAGAGCCCTGGCTATGCAAAAAGCTTGTGAAATGCAGCCTTCCACAATGGCTGCCGTATTGGGTTTGGAAGATGCACAGGTAGAAGAAATTTGTGAAGCCACCGAAGGAATAGTGGTTGCGGCTAATTACAATTGCCCAGGACAATTAGTGATTTCGGGAAGTGTACCTGCTGTAGAAGCAGCTTGCGAAAAAATGAAAGAAGCTGGAGCAAGGAGAGCTTTATTACTTCCAGTAGGTGGAGCATTCCACTCACCACTTATGAAACCGGCTGAAGAAGAATTGGCAGCGGCTATTGAAGCCACAACTTTCAATAAACCAAACTGCCCGGTGTATCAAAATGTAAGCACTACAGCCGTAACAGACCCTAATGAAATAAAGAAAAACCTAATAGCACAACTTACCGCTCCTGTAAAATGGACACAAAGCGTGCAAAATATGATAGCCGATGGCGCCACTGAATTTATAGAAGTAGGCCCAGGCAAAGTATTACAGGGTTTGGTAAAAAAGATTGATAAAGACGCTGTTGCAGCTAGTGCCTAATTAAAACACTTTCGTATTGAAACTTTCTTCTAAATGGCGCAGCCCGTCCAATATCGCCTTAGTAAAATACTGGGGCAAGCATGCCAACCAAATTCCAGCTAACCCGAGTTTGAGCTTTACGCTGAAAGAATGTTACACCGAAACTGAAGTAACTCTTTCTCCAAAGAAATCGGACACAGAATTTGATTTTGAAGTACAGTTGGATGAAAAACTAGAGGAAAGTTTCAAACCGAAAATTGAGAAGTTTTTTAAAGCCATTGTGCATGAAGCGGGCTTTTTAAAGGAATATCATATCTCGATAAAAACAAATAATAGTTTTCCTCACAGTAGTGGTATAGCTAGCAGTGCTTCGGGCATGAGTGCCTTGGCGCTGTGCTTGCTCTCATTAAAAAACCAGATAACCGGAGATGAGCCAAAGGATTTTTTGCAAAAAGCCAGCGAATGGTCTCGACTAGGCTCAGGTAGCGCCAGCCGCTCAGTATATGGTGGCTTGGTGCAATGGGGCAAAAGCGCCAACAACCCTGTAAGTAGCGATCAGTTTGCCACACCTTTTCAGGGGAAAACACATGAAATATTTAAGGACTTTAAGGATTATGTGTTGTTAGTAGAAGTAGGGTCAAAAAGCGTGAGTAGCACGGCTGGTCATGGTTTAATGAATAATCACCCGTTTGCTGAAAAGCGATTTGAGCAAGCCCATGAGAATTTATCCAAGCTTGAAACTATTCTAGAAAATGGTGACTTAGAAGCTTTTGGAAACTTAGTAGAAAGTGAGGCTCTTACGCTCCATGCAATGATGATGACATCGCAGCCCTACTTCATTTTGATGAAACCCAATACGGTAAAGATTATCGACCTAGTTTGGCAATTCAGAAAGGAGACCAGTACTC
Organism: Bacteroidia bacterium; assembly: GCA_030427285.1. Lineage (GTDB taxonomy): Bacteria > Bacteroidota > Bacteroidia > Flavobacteriales > Schleiferiaceae > Owenweeksia. The sequence goes on along the minus strand of JAUHWX010000246.1, from coordinate 1,059 downwards.
CGCTTTATTTCACCCTAGATGCCGGAGCAAACGTGCATTTACTTTTCCCCGCTTCCGCAGAAACACAAGTGGAGAATTTTGTTGAACGTGAATTAAGACCTTACTTAAAAGACGGCAGATACATTAAGGATTGTGTGGGTGAAGGGGCAGTTGAAATTAATAACTAATTATTGAGGTAGGATTCTAGGTTATTCCGGTCATATAACCAATAGTAATTCCCTGCATCACCACTAGCAAATAAAATTACAGCTCCCATTCGGTTAAATGTTTTATCAATCACTAAAGTGTCTCCTAATCTATAAAATCTTTCTTGAGTGTTCGAAAACCCAAAATACAATGGAATAAACGGAATTATATAAAATTTTCTTCTTGAGTAATAACAATTGTCATCTTTGAATTTCCCTTTAACAATTGTTTCACTGATAGCAGAGTCATTGGACATCAGTTGGAATCTAAGCATCCCCTCAGCATTTCTGTCAATTTTTACCGTCAAACCCTCTGCTTCATTTCTGTATTTTTCGTCAACGTTATTCCACAGGTCAGCTTTATACCAAAAATCAGTTGAGTCGCATGCATTGCGATATGTCCCAAAAATCTCGGTTGAATCAGCTATTTGGACTGAAAGCGGCTTAAACGGGGCACATCCAGAAAAATGGAAAACTACCAAGGCAAAAACTACGATTCTAATGACTTTCACTTAACTACACTAATTGGTTAAATACCACTACAAGCTTCACTTTCTGTTGAAAGAACAAACTCCTTTCATAGCTTCTACAAGAATGACTTTTTCAAATATACATTTAAGCATCTTGAACCACCTCTTCTTGTGTTAAACGAATCCATTATCCGGATTGTTTTTTACCCAAACAGATACTACTTAAAAAACCTAAAACCCTTTCTCCCAAAAAACTGTTAATATCCATTCTCCTTACAATTGAAAAAGCACGGTAGCCGTTATCTCTGCTTAAACAACCTTTTTGCTACCAAAAATCAACTTTCAGCATATTAGCCTGTGGCTGCTCCTGGCCTGCAGCACTTTCTTTTTCCTTCCCTCCTTTC
>JAUHWX010000245.1 GCA_030427285.1 Bacteroidia bacterium | reverse complement strand
AGATTTGTTTGTTATTTCGAGTATTTTTCATTGAAACTTCACTTTTAATTGGGGATGTCGAGTTTGATTTACTTTTACGATTATGAGAATTGTCCAAGATGAAAGAGTTGAGTTTTTAGATTTATTTCTGTTCTTTTTGATCCTAAGTCTTTTAATTTATTTGATTTTACGTCTCTTTGTTTGATTCGTTCTTAGATTGATCAAATTCAACTATGGCACTTTCGCTTTTGTAAGAAGCCAAGGTTTTTACAATTCCATCAAGTTTGCCCACTTCATGATTTACGTGCTCTTCGCACCCCGTGCAGGTCATTCCGTTAATTTTAAACTCAACGGTATGGATATCCGATTTGTCCACTATAATTACCTGCTTTGTTTGTTTGGGATAAAAAATATCCGCATACATAGGTAAGGCGAGCATTAATGCTGAAAATACAGTCACAATACCCAAAAAAGTTTTTGTTTGCATAAAAGGTTTCTTTTCATCAACCTCACATTCGCAATCAATTTCTTGCTTAGGCTTTAATTTTTGATACCAAGCAAAACCCAACACCACAATAGTAAAGCCTATTAAATAAGGTCTAAGTGGTTCGAGCCAAGAAAAACTAGAGGCAATTCCGCTGGTTCCAGCCACTAATGCCAGCACGGGTGTAATGCAACACAACGAAGCTGCAATGGCAGTTAAGACTCCTGTTCCAATAAGTTTTTCGTCTGTTTTCATGCTGTTTCTATTATTTGATTTGCATCCAGAATTTTAAAGAAAGGGTTCAAAAGCTTTTCGTATTCTGGTGTTAAGGAATAAAATATGGTTTGGGCTTCTCGCTCCGTCTCAATGAGTTTTCTGTCCTTCAATTTTCGTAGGTGCTGGGAAATGGCGGAAACATTCATTCCAAGTATATCACTCAAGTCACAAACACATAGCTGCTTTTCTTCATAAAGAAGATAAAGAATCTTTAGCCTGATATTATTTCCCACTAAAGACAGTCCATTTGATAGATATTCGAATGTTCCGTTGCATTCCGAAACCCTTTGCTGGCAGCGGCTTATCTGTTCAATATCCGCTTTTTGCCTGATACAAGTATTATTATCCATAGCTCAAAGATAATTTATTTGTTTATTTAAGCAAATGCTTAAATACAAAATAGTATAGTTTGAATATAACCGAAAAGTGGTGAAGCTGGAAGCGAAATTCAAAGCCCCATGGCGGTAGTGATCCTTGGAGGACTACTTTCCACTACTATTCTGAATCTGGTGGTAATACCTTGCGTATATCAGTTGGTAGTGAAGTAAAAGATAAATTTTATTGTAAATGCGGGAAAGCTCCCGCATTTACTTTGCTACTTTCAAAATCCTTACTGCTCCTCGCATTACAAAGGCGAAAACAATGCCTCCAATCGCCAGGTCAGGCCACGTACTTTCCAGAAAATAAACCAGTACACCAGCCAGTATTACCCCTCCATTGACGATGATGTCATTGGAAGTAAAAATAGCACTGGCCTGCATGTGGGCCTCTTTGCTTTTTGCCTTGTTAATCAGCCATAGCGAGACCAAGTTACCCGTTAAAGCCAGCAGGGAAACGATAATCATCCACTGGAAAAGGGGCGTTTCGCTTTGGGTGAAAAACCTGCGTAATACTTCCGAAAAGCCAAGCAGTGCCAGCCCCATCTGAAAATAACCACTGATCTTTGCTACTTTTTTCTTCCGTGAAATAGCTGCCCCCACCGCAAATAGACTCAGAGCATAAACAATAGAATCAGCCAGCATATCCAACGAGTCGGCTATCAATCCCATAGAGCTGGATATCCATCCGGTGGTCATTTCGGCTACAAAGAATCCAAAATTGATGCCCAGCACCCACCAAAGTATTTTCTTGTGCTTGGTCTCGTCTTCGGCAATGGGCATTTCTGCCTCAGAAGTACCTTGGAGTTGATCATTAAGGTTTAGTTCACTGATGGCATTTTGTATAGGCAGTACTTCATCCTGATGGAAGACTTCCAGCTTACGTGCTGGAATGTCAAACTCCAGGTGCTTTACCTGGCTGAGAGGCTCCAGCTTCATGCGGATCATTTGCTCCTCAGAGGGGCAGTCCATTTTGGTTATTTTGAATGTGCTTTTATTCATGAAATTGTGTGTTTGGATGAATACCAGCACTTTTGAATATGGTCGTAAGATCACTCTCTATTTTCATAGGCTGAAGAGGCGGCACGTTGGCTCCTCCGGTGTTTCCAACCGGAATTTCCCCAACAAAAGACTTAACACCCCCAACAAGTAATCTGGGAATTTGACCAAGTATTTCCTTCGCACTTTTTATATAAAGCCCAAACAGCAGCATTTTCCAGTGAACATAGCTGTGATGCCAGGGATATGCCTGACCTATAATATGAGCTCGCTCAAGATGGTGCCAGGCTCCCTGAAGATTACCTGCTTTAAATTGCTGATCATATTCATTCAGTTCTCGTTTAAAATAAGGCTGAAGCTTTTTAGGCATGACGGTGTTTAATTTCATATCAATCCTATTAGGTATTTCAAAAGGCTTTTTTCATAAGAATCAAAGGCTTAATTATTATCTCTCTTATAAGCCAACAACCTCAATGCATTAAAGACTACCACCAAGGTTGAACCTTCGTGTATTAAAACAGCAGGCCCGATGGTTGCAATGCCGGAGATAGTAAGCGGAATTAAAATACCCACTATTCCCAGACTAACCCAGAGATTTTGCTTGATAATGCCTTTGGCCTTTCTGCTTAAACCGATAGCAAAAGGCAAGGTTTCCAGCTTGTCGGCCATCAGTGCAATGTCGGCTGTTTCCAGGGCTACATCACTTCCTGCCGCTCCCATGGCTATACCCACCGTACTGTTGGCCATGGCCGGAGCATCATTCACGCCATCGCCTACCATGGCTACTTTGTCTTCTTTTTGTCTAAGCTCTTTAATGGCTTCTACCTTTTCTTCTGGTAGCAAACTGCCCCAGGCATCTGTCAGCCCAATTTCTTTGGCCACTGCATCAGCTACTTTCTGATTGTCACCGGTGAGCATGATCATGCGTTTGATCCCGATCTTTTTCAGTTGCGCTAAGGTATTTTTCGCTACTTCTCTTGGAGTATCCATCAGGGCGATGATACCTATGTAATCGTCATTCTGTCGGATGAGCATGGTAGTATTGCCAGCAGACTCTAAGGATTTTACTTTTTCTTCTATTTCCTTTGATGGCTTCTTTTCATCCAGCGACTCAAACAGGTCCAGATTGCCAATGTAGACTTTGTCACTTCCCAATGTGGCTTTGATCCCTTTCCCAAGCACTGCCTCCAGGTCTTTCGCCTCAGGTATGTCAGCACCCTTCAGTCGCTCTTTCCCGTCACGCACTACGGCCTTTGCCAGTGGGTGATCACTAAGACCCTCTACTGCAATTGCTATCTTCAGGAGTTCTTCTTCTTTCACATACCCCAGGGCTACCACTTCCGTTAACTTAGGCTTCCCTTCTGTTAGTGTTCCGGTCTTATCAAAAGCCAGGGCAGTAAGTACGCCTAAATCTTCCAATGGACGGCCACCTTTGATAAGCACCCCACTTTTGGCTGCCCGGGCTACTCCACTGAGCACAGCACTCGGGGTGGCGATGGCCAAAGCGCAAGGGCTCGCAGCTACCAGTACAGCCATTGCGCGGTAGAAGCTTTCGCTAAAAGTTTCGTCAATAATTAAAAAAGCGAAATTGAGCAACACCACCAGTGCCAATACAGCAGGCACAAAATACTTCTCAAATTTGTCGGTGAGCCGCTGTGTAGGCGATTTCTGGGTCTGGGCTTCATTGACCAGTTTCACCAGGCGAGAGAGCGTAGAGTCCTTCGCTACTTTGATCACTTTGATTTCCAGTGTATTGTTTCCATTGATCGTACCGGAAAAGGCGCGGTTCTCATCCTTAATGTCTTTTTCCTGTGACCAGTCTTTATCGGGATCATCCACAGGTTCTTTATCCACTGGTACACTTTCCCCGGTAATAGGTGCTTGATTTACGCTACTCCGACCATCCACTACTACACCA
>JAUHWX010000032.1 GCA_030427285.1 Bacteroidia bacterium | reverse complement strand
AATACTGGATAGCGATGGGGGGAAATGAAAAAGGGAGGTAAGCACCTCCCTTGATTGTCACAACGTTAATTGCAACAATTAACCAAACCTTAACCGAGATAAATAACGCACTATTGTTTCAAATAGTTCATATAAATCCAGAAAAATTATCAACAAATTTGATTTGGGCAATAATTCAGGGGATAGAGCTTACAAGTGGGCAGTAAGTTATTTAGCACTTATGTCATATTTATCCAGTAAATAGATAAATGCTGCAATGGTGGCAGAACCCATTTCCAACTCTCGTGGACTTACCGATTCTATTACATCTGCAGCCGAATGATGGATGTCAAAGTAGCGGTGATTATCTGGCCTTAAGCCTAGCATTACCAAGTCTTTGCTATAGAGCTGAGAAATATCGGCTCCTGAACCGGTTTCGGTAAATTGGTGTAAGCCATAGGGTTCAAAAAGAGATCTGAATTCACGGACACGAGCCACCAAACTATCAGGTGCTACTACACTAATTCCTCTAGGTGAAAACCCGCCAGCATCGGACTCAATGGCAATGACGTGATTTATGTTTTCCTTCTTGCTTTCCTTGGCGTAAACTTTGGCACCGTCCAATCCAAACTCCTCATTCATAAAGAAAACTACACGAACGGTGCGTTTGGGTAAAATGTCTAATTGCTTAAGTAGCCAAATGGCTTCAAGGGAATGTACACACCCTGCACCATCATCGTGAGCTCCTGTGCCTAAGTCCCATGAGTCGGTGTGCCCACCAAGAACAATTACCTCTTCAGAATTTTGAGCTCCCTCTATTTCGGCAACAAGGTTGTAGGAAATCACGCTGTCCTTGCTTTCACAATTCATTTTCATGAAAAACTCCAAAGATGGATTGTCCTTAAGGTTTGTACTGAGCTTTTCAGCGTCAAGTGTGCTGATGGCCATGGCAGGAATTTTTGTGTCAGCTCCTTTGTAGGTCATACTTCCCGTATGTGGTAAGTCATTAACTGTTGCGCTAAGAGAACGGATAACTACACCTACTGCACCTTTTTTAGAAGCTTCCAAAGCTCCTACATAACGCTGCTTTGCGCTGTTGGAATATGCAAAAAAAGTGTTGATAAAAGCAGGATTCATGGGGATATTGTAAAATGCAATCTTACCTTCCAACTCAGTCGTGAGCGAGTCTAGTTGCTCAAAAGAGGTGATTTCAAAAAGTGGGGCTTTTAACCCTTTTTCTGGAGTGGCAATAGATCCTCCAAGAGCACAAGAGTTCAAAACGATTTTTCCACTTGTAGTCTTATAGTTGGCTTCTTCGGCTTCTCCTCTTACCCATTGCGGGACTGTTACTGGTTGAAGAAAAGTTTTAAAACCAAGAGAGTCCGCTATTTTTTGAAAATGATAAACAGCTTTAGTCGCGTTTTCAGAACCCGTTAATCGAGGTCCCATTTCGGTTAGTTCTTCAAGCCATTTGTAGCCTTGGTTTTTGACCAAAGCCGTGGTGTAGATTCCTTTTAGGATTTCTTCATCAGATAGTACATCGTTCTTGGGTTGTCCCAAAATGATAGTTGTCCAAAGCAGGAATGCAAAAACAAAACATTTATTCATAAATAAGAGGTGTTAAGGAGCCACGGCTTGCATTAAATAGCCACAAATCAATGCACCGTAAGTTCCTAAAGCGTATCCCAGCACAGCCAATAATACGCCAACAGGAGCCAAAGAAGGATGAAATGCTGCGGCAACTACTGGTGCTGATGCTGCTCCGCCAATATTTGCCTTGCTGCCTACTGCTAAAAAGAAAAAAGGAGCTCGGATAAGTTTTGCTACAATAACGAGTAGTGCTACGTGAACAGCCATCCAAGTGAGGCCTACCAAGAAAATACCAGGGTTGTCAAAAATGGCCATGATGTCCATTTTCATACCAATGGTGGCCACTAGTATATAAATAAATACGCTGCCCATTTTGCTTGCGCCAGCACCTTCGTAGTTTCTCACTTTCGTAAAACTCATTATTATACCAAATGTGGTGGCGAGGACAATAAGCCAGAAAAAGCCAGAGCCCAAGCTAAAGGTGGCAGCCAGATATGGAGCGTTTATTTTTACCCATGGGGCAATAATATCGGCACCAAAATGGGCAAGACCTGTAAAGCCTAAGCCAATACCTATTATTACCATCAAATCGGTAAAGCTGGGAATACGTGCCGTACGTTCGCTAAACTCTTGCATGTGGTTTTTAAGCGTTTCTACTGCAGAAGCATCAGCTTTAAAAAACTTGTCAATCTTAGCTGCTTTTCCCACACCAAGTAATAGGAAAAACATCCAAACCTCGGCCACGATAATGTCTACGGTAATCATCATGCTAAACAGACCTCCTGAAATAAGGTTGGCATCGCCCTCTTTAAAAATTTCATACATGGCCAACTGATTAGCGCCTCCACCAATCCAGCTTCCGGCAATGGTGGTCATTCCACGCCACACTTCATTGGGCGCCACTCCACCTACGATGTCTGGAGCAAAGGTTGAAAAAAGCATAATAGCCAATGGACCTCCAATCACTACTCCGATGGTTCCTGTAACGAACATTATAAGTGCCTTTGGGCCGAGCTTAAATACTTCTTTTAGATTGATGCTCAGGGTGAGCAGAACTAAACTGGCGGGTAGCAAATAGCGACTGGCTACAAAGTATAAATATGATTTTCCGATGAAGGGGCTGAGCAAGGCAGGGTCTACTTCGTTGGTAAGTACAAAGTTTTTGAAATCTTTAAATTTTGTGATGCCGCTTAGGTCGTAGCCATTTTGGGTAAGAGCCATAATGGCCGCGTCCATATCAATCCATTTTGGTGAGATAATGCCGAATGTGCTAAATAGGGAAGGTAAAAAGTAGCACAGCAAAAGTGCTGGAATAATCTTGTAGAATTTTTTAAAGCCGTTGAGTTCAGTTGTTTTAAAAATGAGCAACAGCAGTGAAATTAAGATTCCAAAAACTACAGCGTCATTGGTTATTAGGGGGATGTCCGATACTACTTCTTCCATAGAATATTGCGTGTTTGCGCCAAAAATAGGATTTTAAGATTTGCTGGGTTTGTCTCCTTGGTTTTTAGGTGAGTTCTTTTTTTGTGGAGCAAAGGTTTTCTTTCGTTTTTTCACCTTGGGAGCATTTTCCAATTTGGCTGTAGCCGGAATAAACTGCTCACGATTTACCGTGGTAGAAATATTTGCGCCAAGCGAAATTGTGTACTTGTCGCGCTTTATTTCAATGATGTTTCCTTTTATTCCGCTCTCAATTATCTTCACCTGATCGCCTACTTTCACCGGAGCTTCTTTCAGTTCATTGATTTGCTTGTCTCTCCTTGACTGCGCCTTGCTAACGGTCTTTTTCTCTTCCTGCTCTGTTTCACCGCTGCGTTGGTTCAGAATTCCGATAAATCGGGAAACCACCTCTTTTTTATCTTTCTTTCCGGTTTGATCCATCCAGCTATCTACCAGCTTTTGAAAGCGTTGCCCCCAATACATAATCCGGTCGTTTTCTTCATTTTGACGAGATTGCTTGCTGAGTTTTTCCTCCAGCTTTTCGATGGTAGACTTTCGCTCTCTTTCTAGTTTTCTAAGCTTGGTAAGTTCTTGGTTTAGCTGGTTTTTCTTTTTTTCAAGATGTAGTTTATCATCCTGAAGCTGAACCAAAAGTTTATCTACCTGCAAAGTTTCCTTTGAGGTTTTGCCTTTTGCTTCATTAATAATATGATGAGGGATGCCACTTTTTCCAGCTACCTCAAAGGTGTATGAACTTCCGGGATTGCCCACCTCAAGCACATATTGTGGGTTTAGATTTTTCTTATCAAAAAGCATGGCTCCATTTTGAACACCGGGCAATTTTGCCGCCAAGGCCTTTATATCATTATAATGAGTGGTGAAAATTCCGAATACCTTAAAGGAGTTTAGTTTTTCAAGAAAAACCTGAGCAAGCGAACTTCCGAGCTCGGGATCAGAGCCTGAGCCAAATTCATCCAAAAGTAAAAGTGTATCATCATCGGCAAACTCTAAAAAGTGCTTCATTTTTTGAAGTTTAGAGCTGTAAGTGCTCAATTCATTTTCTATAGATTGACTATCACCAATATCAGCATATATGCGAGAAAATAAAGTCATGATGCTATCTGGGTGTACGGGAACTAGCAGTCCAGACTGAAGCATCAGGTTTAACAGTCCCAGGGTTTTTAGGGTTATGGATTTCCCACCGGCATTGGGTCCGCTAATTACAAGTATTCTGTGGTCTTGGTTTAGCTTTAAGTTTAAGGGAATGGTGGGCTTGCCTTTTTGGTCATTCAGAATTTTAAGAACAGGGTTGTAAGCTTCAATTAGGGCAATTTTCTTTTCATCCGAAATGACAGGAAGACAACATTCTTGCTTGTAAGCAAACAGTGCTTTGGCCCGGGTAAAATCTAAATAAATGAGTTTTTGCTCCATGTATAAAATAGGAGTCGCAAAGGGACGTAGCTCTTCACTAAGTTCTCTAAGTATTCTTCGTATTTCCTGCTTTTCATCATCCTGAAGTTTTGCAACTTCATTATTCACCTCTACAGTTTCGGATGGTTCTATGTAGGCTATGGAGCTTTTGCTGCTGCTGCCATGAAAAATTCCTGGTACCTGTCCTTTATAGGCAGATTGAATGGCAAGGACTCTTCGGTTCTCAGAAATAGTTTCGTCAAACTCAGCCAATACGCCACGGTCGCGGTATTTTTTTACAGCTCGGGCAAAAATGCGGTCAGCTGTAGCACGGCTTTTTTGCAAGGAGTTTCTAATGGAAGCAAGTTCCTTCGAAGCATTGGAGCGAATTTCTCCGCGCTCATCTATTTTTTCATCGATGGTTTTGGTAAGAAATGGATTTGGCTCGAGCTCAGCCATCGTTCCGAATAATATTTCGAACCTATCCTTTTTCTTTTTTAGGAAGGTGAAAAGAGATTCATAAACCAAAAGAGTGGAGCGCAACTCTGCAAAAGCCTTGGTTTCCGGAACGTTTCCTTTTATCCTTAGCCTGTTGGCGATTTCGGTGATTTCGGTAAACTGTGTAGAAGGAAAACTCTCATCAGAAAGTATGTAAGCTAAAATTTCGTCAGTGGTCGCAAGCTCCTGACTTATTGTGCCAGAATCAGAAAAAGGGGAAAGAGCCAGAATCCTCCGTTTTGATTCTGTTGAACTACAATGACTACTGACAGCCTTTTTTACAAAGTCAAAGTCGAGAGATTCTAAAAGATTATCGGGGTATAATTCCATTGGAAAAAATTAGGAGCATCAATTTATTGAGTCTCAAAAAGAGACAAGTGGTTCAATTTGGTTCTAGTTTAACTAAGAAAGTAAATGTAAGTGTCTGATAAATAGCAATTTATTGTGTGGCATAAAAATCTAGTAAGGTTGTGAATCACTTAACAAATTATTAAACTATGAAGAAACTTATGTTTTTAGGCGCTATGCTGGTACTCGCACTTTCTTCTTGTCAAAAAGACAAGGATCAAGTGAAGTCCAAAAATAGTGTAAATGCAGTCAGTACTGCCGACTTGGTAGTACCAAAAGACTTTGATTGGAAAACGACAAGGTTGACCACCTTGCGTATTGAGGCTTCTGATGCCATGTTTACGGGCAAGAGACCTATTGTAATTAAAACAGAAAACGATAGACTTATCCTTTCACGCCATGTAGGGATGAATGAGGATGTTGATATTCAATTTGAGCTACCTATTGCTTATAAGCAAATTAAGGTAGAATATGGAGCTATCACCAAGCTTGTGGATGTAAATAATGGCATGGCAAGTTTTGACTTTGTTCCTGTTGCCAACGAGGAAAGGATTATGGATGATTCAGAAAACCCTCAGCCTGAGGTTGAACTAATTAAAGTTGACGAAGAATGAAAAATCTAATACTATCATTGACCACAGTTCTTGTGGCGTCACTTTCGGTGAATGGAGCAGTAACCGAAAATTTTAACCATGGAAGCGAGTGCTATTCATGGATGAACTGCTGGGCCTTTTGTAATGTTGACGTAAGAAGTCGTAGCTATGGATGTAATCCAGCTAATGAAAGTCCAATGGCTCAAACCTCTCAGTTACAAGGCTGGTGGGGTTGCTATAGCACCGCGAAGCTTTATTCCCCATACGTATCTTTTGACGGAACGGGTAATATTACCTTTAAGCACAAACTAAGCAGTACAAGTGGTAAGTATAGATATCTTCAAGCTTACCTTATTGATGACCAGGGCAATTTAGGTCAGAAAATTTTCCATCATACCTATATCTACAGGTATAATAAGCCAAATGGAAACCCGACAGATGTAATCACAGATACTATACCTGTTACCTGGACGGGTGTTTATCGAGTTAAGTGGTATTGGATTGGTTACGGAGGTTATAGCCGTGGAGTAATTGATGACATTTCTATTGACGGTATCTACGCTTCAGATCCTTGGGATTGGTGTCGACCAACAAACCCTTGTCCTGATGCTGATAATGATGGCTGTTGTGATGCGGATGACGCATATCCAAACGACCCATCAAAATGTGATAACTATTATGAACCATCAAAAGATACCTATAACACGATTGCATATGAGGATCAATGGCCATACTCTGGTGACTATGACTTCAATGATAAAGTTGTAGATCGCTATAGCACATACGGGCTTGATAACAACGGTAAGGTGATAGACGTAACTCACAAAATATTCTTAAGAGCTGGAGGTGCAGGTTATCACAATGGATTTGCTATTAATATGCCTGACCTTGTTTCATCTGATATTGCTTCCGTAACGGGTGCTGTAAACCCAGAAGACTACACAGTGCTTAATGCGAATGGTACAGAAGCTGGTCAATCTTCAGCTGTAGTAATCGTGTGGGAAGACTGGGTAGATATTATTACAGCTTGGGGTAATGGTTCGTACTTTAACACAGAACCGACCGCTACGCCAGGAACCGCTGATACGGTAACCATTCATATTACCTTTTCTTCACCACAGGAGCTTTCAGATATGACGTTTGACCCATTCTTGATTAAAAATGGATTGAGAAATACTGAGGTACACTTGCCATGGTTTGGCCCTACTGATAAAGCAGATCTTAGTATGTTTAATACTGGCCAGGATGACTCAGACTTAAATGGACCAGGAAATAACTATGTGAATAGTGCTAATAAACCTTGGGCAATTTACACTCCTGTTCAAACATTTGATTACCCAATTGAGAAAACGGATATTGTATTGGCTCACCTTAAGTTTGCCCAATGGGCATCGACAAATGGAGCTTCATTCCCTGATTGGTATTTAGACCTACCAGGATACAGAGATAATACTAAATTGTACTAGGGTATTTAGGATAGTTAACCCCAAATTAAAACGGCCCGGTCTTATATAAGATCGGGCCGTTTATCATTTTAAAAGTGTGTATTTTATTCAAACCAGCTTTCTACATCCGGCAACTGCAACGCTGGGATGTCAAGCTTTTTCTTTTTGCGGTATCCGTTAAGCTGTTGGTGTACTTGTGTAGCTTTTGCTTCCTGAAGCTTTTTCACACTACCAAAAACTGCCATCACGTGTTCGCTCCAATCTTCAGAAACACCAACTTTTTCAAAGTCTTCTTTCTTAGGCATTACAGGCTTTTTCTCTGGACGCATCTGAGGGAAGAAAAGTACTTCCTGAATGGAAGTTTGTCCAGTAAGTAGCATAGTCAATCTGTCGATACCGATGCCCATACCCGATGTTGGAGGCATTCCGTATTCTAGTGCTCTAAGGAAATCCTGATCGATAAACATCGCTTCGTCATCTCCTTTTTCAGAAAGTGTAAGCTGCGCTTCAAAACGCTCACGCTGATCAATCGGGTCGTTTAGCTCTGAGTAAGCATTGGCTACCTCTTTACCATTTACCATTAGTTCAAAACGCTCAGTAAGCTCTGGGTTGTCACGATGCTTTTTGCAAAGTGGTGACATTTCTACAGGGTAATCAGTGATGAAAGTTGGCTGGATGTAATGAGGCTCACATTTTTCACCAAAAATTTCATCAATCAATTTCCCTTTACCCATGGTTTCGTCAGTCTCTACATGTAGTTTTTTACAAACTTCACGTAGTTCCTTTTCGTCCATTCCGTTGATGTCAATACCAGTATGTTCCTTAATAGCATCAATCATGCTGATACGCTTAAATGGAGCTTTGAAGTTAATTTCTTTATCCCCGATTTTTACGGTGGTACTGCCATTTACGGTTTTTACCACATGCTCCAGCATCTTCTCGGTAAAGTCCATCATCCAGAAGTAGTCCTTATAGGCTACGTAAATTTCCATCACGGTAAACTCTGGATTGTGAGTACGATCCATCCCTTCATTTCGGAAGTCTTTGGCAAATTCATACACACCATCAAAACCACCAACAATCAGTCTTTTTAGGTAAAGCTCATTGGCAATACGTAAATAAAGAGGCATGTCCAGCGCATTGTGATGCGTGATAAAAGGACGAGCCGCAGCTCCACCGGGGATAGGTTGTAGAATTGGAGTTTCAACTTCTAAGTAGTCCTTAGCGTTGAAAAACTCGCGCATCGCGTTCATGATCTTGGTGCGTTTCACAAAGGTTTCTTTCACACCATCATTTACCACAAGGTCAACATAGCGCATGCGGTAGCGCATTTCAGGGTCGTTAAAGCGGTCATGCACGTTACCCTGATCATCAGTTTTTACAACTGGAAGAGGCTTTAAAGCTTTGCTCAAAACGGTGAAAGATTCTACCTCAATTGTAGTTTCTCCAACCTGTGTGGTAAACACTTTTCCATTTATACCAATAAAGTCACCGATGTCCAGCAACTTTTTGAATACGTCATTGTAGAGCGATTTATCTTCTCCCGGGCAGATTACATCACGGTTGAAATAAACTTGCACGCGACCCGATGCATCCTGAAGGTTGGCAAAAGATGCCTTTCCCATTACACGAACGCTCATAAGGCGGCCAGCAAGAGACACAGACTTAAACGCCTCGTCTTCCTTGTTTTCTGGATATTGAGCTTTTATTTGCTCGGTGGTGTGGGTAATATGATACTCGGCTGCAGGATAAGGCTCAATGCCCAAGTCGCGAAGTTTTTTTAGCGATTCGCGTCTTTGAATTTCCTGTTCTGATAAATGTTGGCTCATGGCTACGAAAAAATTTGCGCAAATGTAGTAATCCCTAAGATTACTAAAGCGTTTTAAGTGACTGGGGGTTGAAGTTGTTTGGCTCGGATTAACATAATAAGGTGAGCAAATTGGACAGAATACCTATGCGGACAGTCAATTTTTACTAAACCGATCTAGCAGCGGAACACTTTCATTGGGAAATTGATTTATCCAAAAAATAACATGCCAAAAACAACAGCCCCTCCTGAAATAAACCCAGTGATAATTTCCGCTGGCGTATGTGCTTTTAGGTACAGCCGGGCGCTGGCCAGAAAGCCGCAAAGAATGATGCACAAAGCAATCAGTGGGAGCAAATTGATTTGAAATTTTAGCGACAGCGCAAATAATAAAGCTGTAAAACCGGCAATACCGCCAACGTGAGCACTGGGCTTCATTATTCGCAAAAGCATAAGGTGTATTACTATCACCACCGTGCTGGCCAATAGAAAAAGATAGGCTTCGCGGGGCAGTTGAAGCACATTTATCATCGTGGCAATAAAGTAGTAGCAAACAGCACCCACGAGATAGGGTATCCGCCTTTCCTGAGCGGTTTTCATTTCTAAACTTTTTATTACATCTAGCTTATACAGCAAGTAACTGATGGCCAGGGGTAAAATATAGGTGCCCGTAAAAACCAATGCCAATGTGATGATAAGCACATTAGATGGAATAAAGTATGGGCTAAATTGCATCACTGCTAGAGTGCCCAGCAACGGAAAAACTGCTGGATGTAGTAAGTAAGAAAGGGCTTGGGCAAGAGACCTGTTCACCTTAAAGTTGTTTTCGCAGTCTAGCTACCGGAATGTTTAACTGTTCGCGATATTTGGCCACAGTTCTCCTGGCAATGGGGTAGCCTTTTTCTTTTAGGAGCTTGGCCAGTCGATCATCGGTAAGCGGGCTACGCTTATTTTCTTCGCCAATGGAGTCTTCCAGAATCTTCTTGATTTCTTTGGTAGAAACATCTTCTCCAGCATCGTTTTTCATGCTTTCGCTAAAAAACTCTTTGATAAGAAAAGTGCCATAAGGCGTTTGCACATACTTGTTGCTGGCCACTCGTGATACTGTGGAAATATCCATTCCTATTTCTTCTGCAATATCCTTCAAAATCATAGGGCGTAGCTTGCGCTGGTCACCTGTAAGGAAGTAATCTTTTTGAAAATTCATGATAGAAGACATAGTTACCAAAAGAGTTTGTTGTCGCTGACGAATGGCATCAATAAACCATTTGGCACCATCCAACTTTTGTTTCACAAACATCACTGCCTCCTTTTGTGATTTACTTTTTTCTTGCGAGCTTTTGTAGGTTTCGAGCATATCCTTATACTCACGACTTACGTTAAGCTCTGGGGCGTTTCTTGAATTTAGCACCAGCTCAAGTTCGCCTTCTTCTATGTTAATAGTAAAATCAGGGATTACTGCTTGAACAGATTTTTGAGTATTGTTAGAAGAGTTACCGGGCTTTGGGTTGAGTCGGCTTATTTCTGAGATAGCATCTTTCAAAAAGTCTTCATCAATCTCCATTCGCTCCATTAGTTTTGCATAATGCTTCTTGATAAATTCATCAAAATGATTTTTGAGAATTTCATGCGCTACTCGGATGGCATTGGTATTTTCTTTTCTTTCAAGCTGAAGCAAAAGGCACTCTTGTAAGTCGCGCGCGCCTACCCCTGGAGGGTCTAATGACTGTATGGTGCGTAAAACCGCTAAAAGTTGGGGCTCGTCTACAAATATATTTTGAGTAAAGGCTAAATCATCCACTATGGCATTTAGCTCACGCCTGATGTATCCGTCATCATCAATATTGCCAATGAGGTATTCAGCAATTATGCGTTCTTGCTCTTTGAGGCGGCTCGTACTGATTTGATCCATCAAATATTCGGTGAAAGAAGTGCCTCCGGAAATTGGCACTCTTGAATCTTCATCATCAGCCGAGTAGTTGTTGGCCTTCATTCTATAGTCAGGCACCTCATCATCACTCAGGTATTCATCAACGTTTATATCCTCTGCTTCTATTGATTGATTGTCGCCCTCGTCATATTCAGGATAATCATCTTCGGGATGTTCGTCTATATCTGCCCCTTCTTCTAATGCAGGATTGGCTTCAAGCTCCTCTTTAATTTTCTGCTCCAGCGCCTGAGTAGGCAACTGAATAAGCTTCATCAACTGGATTTGTTGAGGAGAAAGTTTTTGCAGTAATTTTTGACTGAGGTGCTGTTTTAGCATGTTTTTATTAACGTAGCTTTTTTAGTTTGTGAGGGGCACTTTTTCACTTAGTAAAAATGCCGCCCTATCAAATATGCTGCCGAAGTTAATAAAAGTAAGAAGATAGCTTCACAAAACCACATTTAAAAAATGCAATTTTTAAAAATCCGCGTTACCGGGTGTCCTTGGGAATGGAATTACATCTCTGATGTTAGTCATACCGGTTACAAAAAGTACTAGCCTTTCAAAGCCAAGTCCGAATCCGCTGTGTACACAGGTTCCGAATTTACGGGTGTCAAGGTACCACCAAAGTTCTTTCGGATCTATGCCAAATTCTTTCATCTTTTGAAGAAGTACATCATGGCGTTCCTCCCTTTGTGAGCCTCCCACTATTTCTCCAATCCCTGGAAAAAGGATATCCATAGCGCGAACGGTTTTTTCATCATCGTTTAGGCGCATATAAAAAGCCTTGATTGTAGCCGGGTAATCATAAAGTATAACTGGGCAGCCAAAGTGTTTTACCAAAAACTTTTCGTGCTCTGATTGAAGATCAACACCCCACTCGTTTATCAGGTATTGAAATTTCTTCTTTTTGTTGGGTTTAGAGTTTCTTAAAATTTCAACTGCCTCGGTATAGCTCACTCTGCGGAAATTATTGTCAGCCACAAATTCTAATCGCTCCTTAAGGCTCATTTCACTGCGCTCGGCCTGGGGCTTGGTTTTTTCCTCATCCTCTAGCCTTTTGCTCAAAAACTCAATATCGTCAGCACAATTATCCAATGCAAACTTTATCACTTTACGCAAAAAGTCTTCTGCCAAATCCATGTTATCATCCAAATCAGCAAAAGCTACTTCGGGTTCTATCATCCAAAATTCAGCAAGGTGGCGGGTGGTGTTTGAGTTTTCGGCTCTAAAAGTCGGTCCGAAAGTGTAAACTTTTCCCAGAGCTAAAGCACCTAACTCTGCCTCAAGCTGACCAGAAACTGTAAGGTTGGTTTCTTTACCAAAAAAATCTTCGCTGAAATCTACCTCTCCATCTTCCGTAAGCGGGATGTTCTTTTTGTCAAGCGCGGAAACGTTGAACATTTCTCCAGCACCCTCTGCATCACTTCCTGTAATAATAGGGGTGTGCATATTGTAAAAACCACGCTCATGAAAGTACTGATGAATAGCAAACGACAAGCTGTGTCGTATTCTAAGTATAGCACCAAAAGTATTGGTGCGGGGGCGTAAATGAGCCTTTTCACGCAAAAACTCCATGGAATGCTTCTTGGGTTGAAGCGGATATTCTTCGGGGTTGCTTTCACCGAGGATGGCTAAATCCGTAGCCTGTATCTCTAAGTCTTGCCCTGCCCCTTGAGAGCTTACAACATCACCAACTGCCTTTATACAAGCGCCCACAGTGATTTTCTTTAAAACATCTTCAGGTGTGTTCTCAAAATCCACTACCACTTGCAAAGTTTTCAATGTGCTCCCATCTGATAGTGCGATAAAGCGGTTGCTTCTAAAACTTCTAACCCAGCCCTTAACGGTGGTTGTAGTGCCTATTGGCTTTTTTGTAAGCAGTTCTTTTATTGATATATGATCCATTGTAGTTTAATGTTTTGCGGGCGCAAAGTTCTTAAAATTATGCAATCGTGATAGGGTAAATGTAGGATCGGCATAGTATTGTTGCAGAAATAATAATGCTTATCAGGTTTGATATCTGGCCATTGCAGCTTTTATTGGAGGTTTTTGATTGATGTTAAGAGAGTTATAAGTTTTTGGAAACGCTGGAAACTTTTAACACCTCAGTAGTTTCCAAATGACAATTGTATATATATTTGCGCCCGAATTATGGAAAAGCAGGAGAGAGAGATAATGGAGTGCGCTTTGGGGATGTTCAATAAATATGGCATTCGCAGCGTGACCATGGATGATGTAGCCAAGGAGTTGGGCATTTCTAAAAAGACGATTTACAAGTATTTTGAAAACAAGGCAGATCTTATTCATAAAAGTATCAGAAATAAGTTTGCCGAGATACAGCAAAGTCTTTTAGAAATTCATAGCCGCACTACCAACGCCATTGATGAGCTTATGGAAGTGGATGCAGTGGTTGGTAAAATTATGCGCAATCACAATCATAGCATGCAGTTTCAGCTGCAGAAGTATTACCCGGAAACTTTTAGTGAAGTATTTGAGGGTCGTCATGAAATGCTGAGCATGATGATCCAGGAAAATATTGAAAGCGGGAAACGAGATGGATTTTACAGACCGGAGGCCAGCACAGAGGTGATTTCATTTTTGTATTGTGCCAAAATGGAAACTATGCCTGAAGAGGAGCGCGAGCTTTTTGATAATCACTCTATGCCCTTTGTGATGCATCAGGCTCTGGAGTATCATATTCGCGGTTTGGCCACCCCGAAAGGACTGGAATATTTAGAAAAAAAATTAAAGGATAAGTCAATTTAGGATATGCGAAGATTAGGACTTTTAGTATTAATAATGGTTGGCTCTACAGCGTGGGCCCAGGTAGATGAGGAGAAGCAGGATGGCAAAACAGCCTTTAGTTTGAAGGAAGCACAAGAGTATGCTTTGAAGCATGCTTTTAACAATAGAGATAGAGAGCTGGAGTTTGAAAAAGCCAAAAGAACCATCAATGAAACACGGGCTATTGGCTTACCGCAAGTATCGGCAGGTTTGGACTTTACTGATAATCTACAGCTCCAAAAGCAACCTTTGCCAGATGAGTTTGGGGGCGGTTTTGCGGCTTTCGGCACCCAGTTTCAAAACACGGCAAGCATTTCTTTAAACCAGCTGATTTTTGATGGCTCCTACTTTGTGGCTTTGCAGGCCAGTAAGGTGGTAAAAGAAGGTGCCCGGTATGATGTGCAACGCTCAGAAATAGAAGTGAGACGCGATGTGGCGCAGGCATATTATGGTGTATTGGTTACTAAAGAAACCATTGAAATCATAAAAGAAAATGTAGAGAGCTTGCAAAAAAACTTTGAAGAAACCCGTGCCTTATACGAAAATGGATTTGTAGAAGAGCAGGATGTAGATCAGTTGGAACTTTTAGTTTCTGGCCTCAATAATACGCTGGATAGAAACGAGCGTCAATATACCTTGGCCAAGATGCTTCTCAACTTTAATATGGGGCGATATATAGAAAGGGAGATAGAGCTAACGGATGAAACGGAAGATTTACTGGTTACCGAAGAAGTGATCCAAGAGTCGGCTTTTAATCTAGATGCCAACGTAAACTTTAAGTATGTAAAGGCTTTGGAACGTGGAGCTACCCTCTCTGTAAAAAACGAAAAGTGGAAATATGCACCTACGGTTTCTGCATTTGCCAGGCATGGCCAAAGTAATTTTCAGGATGACTTTAGTTCAACATGGAGCTTTAATGAATTTTGGGTGCCAAGCACTGCCATTGGAGCAAGTCTGAAATGGGATTTATTTACCGGACTCCGAAGAAATGCGGTTACCCAAAAAGCTAAGTTGGACCTTGAAAAAGCCACACTTAACCGATTGCAGACAGGTAACCAGCTAACCATACAATATGAGCAAGCCAAGTCTGACTATGAATATGCTTTTGCCAACTACAACACCACAAAAAGAAACGTGGAACTAAGCAAGCGCATAAGGGATAAAACCAGAATAAAATATCAGGAAGGTATTTCAAGTAGCTTGGATCTTACCCAGGTAGAAAATCAATATTTTGAAATACAACAGAATTACTTGCAGGCATTGCAGCAATTACTTAATGCCAAAGAAAACCTTGACGCAGCAATTGGTCAACCTTAATTAAAATTAGAAAGTGAAAAGCACATACACAATGAAGAGAACTTTAATAATTGCCTTATCCATTTTTGCGGTTTCATGCTCTACCCAACAAGCCGAAACATTGGAAGAGAAGCAGGCTTTGCTGGGCACTAAAGAAGCAGAACTGGCAACTTTACAAGGAGAAATAGAAGCGCTAAAGGAAGAGATAAGTGAAATGGATACCACTTCTAGTGAAATAGCTACCGTGGTAAAAGTGGCAGAATTAAAGCAGCGCAGCTTTAGCCACTACGTGGAACTTACAGGTACAGTTACTTCCAAAGAAAATATAATGATTAGTGCTGAGGCAGGGGGGCGCATATTGAGTGTGCCTGCACAGGAAGGCCAAAAGGTGAGCAAAGGTCAAATATTGGTACGCATAGAAAATGAGGCTGTAAGCAACCAACTAGCAGAAGCAAAAACTGCCTTTGAACTGGCAGAGACAACTTACAAGAAGCGCAAAAACCTTTGGGATCAAAACATAGGATCAGAGATTGAATACCTGCAGGCGAAGTCAAATTTTGAAAGCACCAGAAGCCGCTATGCGCAGATAAAAAACCAGTATGAAAACACCATGATAAAAGCACCTATAGATGGCACTGTAGATGACATTCAGGTAAACGAAGGTGAATTTGTAAGTATGGGAATGCCCATAGTACGTGTGGTGGATTTGGCCAAGGTAGAAATAGAGGCAGAGCTTTCTGAGCAATACATGTCCAAAATTCATAAAGGAGATAGTGTAAAAGTCAGAATACCGGCTCTGGGAGTTGAGCTTACAGCCCCAGTTACATTTGTGAGCCAGGTCATCAATCCTGACAATAGAAGTTTTAAAGTAAAGGTGAACTTGGATAATAAAGGAGGTCGTATAAAGCCTAACGTGCTGGCCAATCTTATGATTAATGATTATAAAAATGACACGGCCATTGTAGTGCCTTCCAAAGTGATTACCAAAGATCTGAAAGGTGACTTTGTATATGTGGTTTCTAGTGAAGAAGGAGAGCTTAAAGCTGTAAAAAGGTATATCCAAAAAGGTAAATCATCCGGTCCTGATACAGAGATTCAAAGCGGACTAGAGGCTGGTGATAGAATAATTACTGATGGTTACAATCAGGTAAATAATGGAGAAAAAGTAAACGTACAGTAAGCTTAATAAGCAGCACAGAAATGGCAAATAAAACAGAAAGAAATTTTAAGTTAAGTACGCTCTCGCTCAACAATTCGATAAGTGTATTTATTCTTTCGGCATTACTTATACTCTTTGGCTTGTACTCCTATCGTACTATGCCCAAAGAGTCGTTTCCTGAAATTGTGTTTCCACTGATATACGTGCAAACACCCTATGCCGGAAACACCCCTGCCGATATAGAAAACCTTATAACCCGCCCACTGGAAAAAGAAATAAAAGGTGTGGATGGTATTAAAAAACTGAACTCGGAGTCAGTGCAGGATGTGTCAATCATCAATGTGGAGTTTAACATTGATGTAGATACTGAAAAAGCGCTGCAGGATGTGAAAGATGCTGTGGATAGAGCTCGTACCGACCTTCCAACAGATTTGGATCAAGAGCCTGTGGTAATGGACATTGACCTTTCCCGAATTCCGATTCTAAATATCAACCTATCCGGAGATTTTTCCATTGATCAGCTGGTAGATTTTGCGGAAGATCTGCAGGATGAAATAGAAGAGTTGTCCGAAATTTCGGAAGCTACCATTACCGGAGATAAGGAAAAAGAAGTACAAGTAAATGTAGACTTGCCGAGGTTAAAAGCAAATCAGATTAGCTTTTCGGACATTGAAAATGCCATAGCCAGTGAAAACATAAATATTGGAGCGGGAGATATTTTGCTCGGTAATACACGCAGAAGTATTCGCACGGATGCGGAGTTTGAGAGCATGGATCAAATCCGAAACATAATAGTAAAGCACGAAAATGGTAACATCGTATATCTAAAAGATGTAGCTGATGTAAAATTCACATACAAAGAAGTAGAAAGCTTTGCACGATTGGGAGGTGAGCAGGTAGTGTCTCTTAATGTTATCAAGAAAAGCGGTGAAAACTTGCTGAATGCGACAGATAAGATTACGGAAATACTGCAGGAGTCAAAAAAGAGCGGTATGCTTCCAAAGGGCCTGCGCATTACTACTACCAATGATCAATCCGTACAAACCCGAAATCAAATCAGTAACCTTGAGAATTCTATAATTAGTGGGGTAATACTGGTGGTACTTGTGCTTCTATTTTTCTTGGGGCTACGCAATGCCATTTTTGTAGGAATGTCCATTCCATTTTCCATGTTTATCTGTTTTTTGGTGCTTAGTGCTTTAGGTATTACTCTAAACTTTATGGTGCTTTTTGCATTGATTTTGGCGCTGGGTATGCTGGTGGATAATGCTATCGTGACCATTGAAAATATTTACAGGCTGTATGATGAGGAAGGTTTATCCCGTTATGAGGCGTCCAGGCAAGGTGTGGGTGAAATTGCGGTGCCTATTATAAGTAGTACAGCCACTACTTTGGCGGCATTCTTTCCCCTTCTTTTTTGGGATAGCATCATTGGCGAGTTTATGGGCTTTTTGCCAAAAACTTTGATTATTGTATTGGCTTCATCCCTTTTTGTAGCCTTGGTTATCAATCCTGTAATTACGGCTACATTCATCAAAAAGCAAGATTTAGATAGAAGACCAAACTATAAGCGCGCACTTATTTCTGCGGCCTTGTTTGGCGTTTTGGGAGGCTTGCTAATCGTTTTAGGGTTCTTCACCTTCGGAAACTTAATGTTGATTATAGCAGCGGTAATTCTACTATTTGCCTATTTACTTGAGCCAGCTGCGGCAAAATTTCAAAAAGGTGCATTGGTGCGTTTGGAAAACCTGTATGCCAGGGTACTTAGGTGGGCACTTACAGGCTGGAAACCTGTTTCAATTTTGGTGGGTACTATAGCCTTGATGATAATATCTATCATGTTTTACTTCGGAAGTAACCCTAAAGTGGTTTTCTTTCCGGTAAATGAGCCAAACTTTATCAATGTATATGTAGAAGTGCCATTAGGCACAGATGTACAAGCCACCGACAGTGTAACACGCATTGTAGAGGGAAAGCTGGCCGAAATCCTTGAGCCCTACGATCATGTGGTAGAATCGGTGGTAACTAACGTGGGAGCCGAAACAGCCAGTCAAAATGATTTTGGTGGTGGAGGCCAGGACACTCCCAATAAGTCTAGAATCACTATTGCCTTTGTAGAATATCAATATAGAGATGGTGTAAGAACTACGGAAATACAAAAGGATGTAACTCAGCAACTACTGGGGTACTTACCAGGTGTAACCTTCACTGTAGAGAAAGAGCAAAACGGGCCTCCTGTTGGTAAGCCTATCAATATTGAAATCACAGGTGAAGAGTTTGACCAACTTATTGAAATTGCCAGTGATGTAAAAAGTGAGGTGGAAGCCGCTAAAATTCCAGGTATTGAAGGTCTTCAAATAGATTTGGAAACCAATAAACCCGAAATGCTTATTCAAATCGATCGCGAAAGAGCCAGAAGGTTAGGTGTGTCTACCCAACAAGTAGCTCTGGTACTGCGCACAGCATTGTACGGGAGAGAAGCCAGCAAGTACAAAGAAGGAGAAGATGAGTATCCTATTGAAATTCGTCTAAAGAAAGAGTACAGGTATGATGTGGCGAGTCTTATGAACCAACTAGTTACCTTTCGTTCACAAGCTACCGGAAAAATCGTTCAGGTGCCAATTTCTGCGGTAGCTAGTTATGAGTTTAATAATTCCTTCAACTCGATCAAAAGATTGGATTCTGAGCGATTAGTGGCCGTTTATTCAAATGTAATTGAAGGCTACAATGAGACGGAGGTAAATAATAAAATCAAAGCAAGCTTAAAAAACTTTAAATTACCACAAGGATATGATTTGAAGTTTACAGGGGCACAGCAGGAGCAAGATGAATCATCAGAATTTTTGGGTACCGCTATGCTGATGGCCATTGCACTTATTTCGATCATACTAGTATCACAGTTTAACTCCATTACTAAACCGTTTATCATTATTATGACGGTACTTTTTAGTACCATCGGTGTGTTTTTAGGTCTCGGTATTTTCCAAATGGAGTTTGTGGTGATTATGACGGGTATTGGTATTGTTTCGCTGGCTGGAATTGTAGTAAATAATGGGATTGTATTGATTGACTTTGTTGAGCTCAGCAGGGCCCGCCAGCGTGAAGAAAAAGGTTTGACGAATAATGATGAACTCAATGATGAGGATTTACGAGTGGCAATTGAACTCGGTGGAAAGGTTCGCTTACGTCCGGTTCTACTTACAGCTATTACGACAGTGCTCGGGCTTTTACCTTTGGCAGTAGGCCTTAATATTGATTTTATTGGGCTGCTCTCAAGCTATAATCCCAATATATACTTCGGTGGTGATAATGCTGTCTTTTGGAGCCCTATGGCTTGGACAGTTATTTTTGGCCTGGTGTTTGCTACATTCTTAACGTTAATTGTTGTTCCTGTTATGTATTTAATATTTGAACGACTAACTAGAAAAAGTAAATCACTTTTTAATAAGTTTGCAAGTTAATTAGGTTAAGGTTTGGTTAATTGGTTGACCAAGGGGTCTCTAGCGTGTCGTTAGAGGCCCTTTTTCATTTTAAACAGAGAACTCCATCGTACATTTGCCGCTCAGTGTTATTAAATAATATCAACATACCAGCCGATTTAAAGCACTTGGCCGTGGAAGAACTTCCACAGCTTTGTGAAGAATTACGTGCATTTGTTCCCCAAACCACGCAGCGCAAAGAAGGGCATATAAACGCCAGCTTGGGAGTAACAGAATTGAGTGTGGCCCTGCATTATGTTTTAGATACCCCAACTGATATTTTGGTTTGGGATGTTGGGCACCAAGCCTACATTCACAAAATACTTACAGGTCGCAAAGAGCAGTTTCATACCAATAGATTAAAAGGTGGTGTTTCAGGTTTTACCAAACGTAGCGAAAGTGAATACGATCCATTTGGGGCAGGGCACTCATCTACTTCTATTTCGGCTGTAGCCGGATTTGCTGAAGCAGATATTTTGCATAAAATAAAACGAAACCGTGTAGCGGTAATAGGTGATGGTGCTCTTACAGGCGGGATGAGCTTTGAAGCCTTAAACTACATTGGTGAAAAAGGCTTGGATATGCTGATTGTGCTGAACGACAACAATCAATCCATTGACGATAACAGGGGTTTTCTTTCTGTTTCTAAAAATTATAAGCAGTATTTTGAGTCCCTCGGTGTGAATTTTCTTGGCTCTGTAAATGGCCTTGATGTTAAACAGGTTGTGGAATCGTTAATCTCAGCGCTTGCGGTTAGTGGGCCCAGATGTATTAGGGTAACTACTTCAAAGCAGTTT
>JAUHWX010000244.1 GCA_030427285.1 Bacteroidia bacterium | reverse complement strand
CAACAACATCTCGAGCGCACACAGCTGTTAAAATATTCCCGGAATATTCAGGAATTGCGGTTCATGTGAATGATGCCAGCCGCAGTGTTCCCGTAGCGCAAACTTTATCAAATAAAGCTTCTCATTCAGATTTTAAAAAGAAGCTTGCTGAAGAATATACCAAGCTTCGTGACGGATATTTGAGTAGGAGTAGTGCCAAAGAATACTTGTCAATTGAGGATGCTCGAGCTAACAAACTTCAAGTAAATTTCAGCGAGGAAGTTATTAAAAAGCCAAACTTTTTAGGTGTCAAACTTCTTGAAGATTTGGACCTGGCAGAGATAAGAAAGTTTATGGATTGGACTCCCTTTTTTATCACTTGGGAACTGCACGGGAAGTTCCCGGCAATATTAGAAGATGAGGTCGTTGGCGATGCTGCTACCAGTGTGTATAATGATGCTCAGGCCATGCTTGATGATATTATTGAAAACAAAAAGCTTTCTGCCAAAGCGGTTTTTGGTATTTGGGAGGCCAATTCTGTTGAAGATGATATTGAATTGAGCATTGGAGGTGAAGAGTTGGCAACATTCCGCACACTTCGCCAGCAAACCAAGAAGGCTGCTGCTGCATCGAATGTAGCATTGAGCGATTTTGTGGCGCCCAGGGAAACAGGCCTTATAGATTACGTGGGGTGTTTTGCGGCAACCGCTGGTTTAGGGATAGAAAAAATGCTTGAAGAGTATTTAAAAGATCAGGATGATTATAAATCAATAATGGCAAAATCTCTGGCAGACCGATTGGCGGAAGCCACGGCAGAATGGCTTCATTACAAAGTGAGAACAGAATACTGGGGCTATGCATCTGATGAGCAATTAGAAAATGATGAATTGATAAAAGAAAAATATCAAGGAATTCGTCCGGCACCGGGCTACCCCGCTTGTCCGGATCACTTGGAAAAGAATACCATTTTTGATTTGCTTCAAGCGGATCGAATCGGAATGACATTGACAGACTCTTTGGCTATGTATCCGGCTTCATCTGTATCTGGTTACTATTTCGCACACCCGGATTCCAAATACTTTGGACTTGGAAAAATCACAAAAGACCAAGTTGAAGATTATGCTAAGCGTAAGAATATTTCTTTAGCTGAAGCTGAAAAATGGCTGCGCCCAAACCTTAACTATTAACATACACGCTTACAATACATGAAAGTAATTGATCATATAAACAACGCTAAGGAAACTATATTTTCATTTGAGATTTTGCCTCCCCTTAAGGGACAAAACATCGGGGAAATTTATCAAACCATTGATTCATTGATGGAGTATAAGCCCCCATTTGTGAATGTGACCTATCATCGTGAAGAGGTGGTTTATAAACAAATGCCAGGTGGTTTACTAGAGCAAAAAGTCATCAAGAAAAGACCAGGAACAGTTGGGATTTGTGCAGCTATCCAAAACAAGTATAAGATAGATGCGGTACCCCATATCCTATGTGGAGGGTTTAATCGTGAGGATACTGAAAATGCTTTGATAGATCTCAACTTTTTGGGAATAGAGAATGTGCTTGCCTTGCGTGGAGATTGTATAAAAGGTGAGACCTATTTTAAGGCAGAAAAGGATGGCCACGCCTTTGCGGCAGATTTGGTGAAACAGATTTATGAAATGAATGAAGGCGTTTATTTAGACGAAGAACTTCAAAATAGAACACCCAGTAATTTTTGTGTGGGGGTGGCAGGTTATCCCGAAAAGCATTTTGAGGCGCCAAGTTTAAATAATGATATAGCCCACATGAGGGCTAAGATTGATGCCGGGGCAGAGTATATTACTACTCAATTGTTTTTTGATAATGAAAAGTACTTTAAGTATGTGGAAAAATGTAGATCTGCAGGCATCATGGTTCCAATTATTCCAGGTATTAAACCGATAGCCACTAAAAAGCACCTAAGCATTTTGCCTCATTTTTTTCATGTTGATCTTCCTGATGATTTAGTGACTGCTGTAGAAGGCTGCAAAGACAATAAGGAAGTTCGTCAGGTAGGTATAGAATGGGCCATAAATCAATGTAAAGAATTGAAAAAGGCAGGGGTGCCGGTTTTACATTTTTACTCCATGGGAAAGGTGGATAACATCCAAAGTATAGCCAGAGAAGTATTTTAATGAAATTAGCATAGTAAAAGTGAAAGCCGTTTGAAATAAGGAAATCGGTTTTTTAGGATACGAAAAAAAAAAGCCGATACCCTTTTCAAGGCACCGGCTTTTCTCTCTCTACTCTGAACAACTATTACGGTATAAATATTTTTCCTGGTGTTGGATATAGCATCCAATTTTTATCATTAGCTCCATTGGAGATAGCCCAAGATTGAAAATTTGGATAAGCTTGAAGAATGTCAATTTTTTCTAAAGGATGACTAAAGTAAAGTGAGTAGGGATAAATAACCTCAATTGCCCATGGCTGTCCTTTACTGTTTTTATATGTTCCGTTTACATCATCGCCTGTGTTGAAAAGAGAAGCGTCTGCAGCTTCAGTTCCACTAAAACCACTCTGGTGAATTTCTCGACCCCTTTCGTTTGTTCTAAATATATAAAAGTCAGGTGTTAAGATTACATTACCAGTATTTGATGTGAAATGAACGGTTAACCTAAATTCTTTTGGCGAAGTAGAAGGGCCAACTCCATTGTTAGTGTAGTCAATGGCAGAAATCAGGTTTTCTACAACTACCACCCCGTTTTGTACGTCAGCATCCAATTTTGAAACACTGTTGCCATTTTCTAAGGTGATGCCAGAAATAATATTCTGATTGATCGGAAGTTTATTCTGGTTAAGGAAAACTAATCCAACCCCGTTCGCAACCCCAGCTCCCATGGCATTGATTTGAACTTTAACCGTAGCGCTTACAAGCTTAAGATCTTTGTCTCGACTAAACTCAACTTGGTTTGAAAGTACAACATCATTAAAATCGTGATCTCCGTTGTGTGGCCATAAATCTTCAAAAGCAAGAATTTGTTTGCCCACAGTCGGATGAAAATTAGCATATGATCTAGCGGGGTCGTTAGGATAATAATCTTTACGATCTACTACACCATCTCCATCGGAGTCAGTGTCTGGCACTTGAGCCATGTTAATATTATCCAGATGTTCATTTGTTGCTGCAAATCCATAAAGCTGTATATGGCGAACATTAGTAGCTGCCAAAAAGCGACAAGTTGCAACGCCATTCGAGTTAAGAGTAACGCGGGTGTGCCCAATGTACTTGCTATCTTTATCCATAAACAAGACGTAGAAGCCTGCATTACCACTAAACTCATAGGAAAGATCGAAAATTTGATCACCTGAAACCTTTACGGATTGTACAATACCACCGACTTTTCCAGCGGTTTTAGATGTAAATATTTTGGAACCGTTAACCACATCAATGTGCGCTGCAGTATTATAACGATACCAATCTCCAGCAGGGCGTACCTTTGTCAAAAGACGAGTATCCATTTGAGGAGATGTATTTTCAAAACCACCTTCAAAAACTAAATTGGTGCTAGAGGAAGTTGATTTTCTAAGGGTGTTGCCTGACTTGAAGAAACCGCTATTGATACCAGCTTCAAAATCGATTTCTTCGATTTTAAGACTCGTTGTATTTTTGCTAGTATTCAGTTGTACTTTGTCTCCGGTATTTGGATAATAAGCAAAAAGTTCATCGTACTGATCAGGAATTGCTACAGTAAATGTCGCCTGTCCACTTGAAATACTTGACGTTTGTAATAGGTTTCCATTTCCATCTTGAAGTTCAATAGGCTGATTTTCCGTGTATAAATTAACTGGAGCATCTAGCACAACGGTAAAATTACCCTTGACGCTACTCGACCAATTAAAATCTTTGGAAACATTCAATTCTGAAAAAGATGATGCTGAAAATGAAGGATTCCCCTGAGAGTCATCCTTATCTTTGCTGCAAGAAGCCACGAGAGAGGCCATGGCAACCATTGAAAGAATTTTAATAGTGTTCATAATGTTTTTGACTTTGTAGATTAGATATGGAAAATCGGGCCAAAAATATAAAATATCTTTAACTAATTGATTTTCAAAGTTTTTTTAGAATCTAAATA
>JAUHWX010000243.1 GCA_030427285.1 Bacteroidia bacterium | reverse complement strand
AGCTACTACAGCAGGTAGCGGTGTAAAAGGTTTTGACGGTTTTATTAGCTATGCCGATAAAATGAGCCCACTAGGCAACGCCAGCGCTGATGATTGTGCAGGCTATGTGATTACCATGTTCTCTGACCTTACTCGTAAAGTCACCATGCAAAACCTTTATCACGATGGAGGATTTAGCAATATGGGTGTGAGTGATGCCGTGATGGCTCAGTATATGAATAACGATAGCGAGTAGGTTTAGTAAATTACTCGGTTAAATATTATAACCCTGCTTCGGAAGCGTTCCGAGCAGGGTTTTTTGATTTACAGCCTTGGCGAAAAAGCTTAGATTTATATCATGAAAAAACTCCTCTTAACTATCGCTTTTTTGTTTTCCCTTTTGGGAAATGCGCAAACCACAGCATTTAATGTGGGCTACGATGGACGTGCATCCAAAATAGTATCCCTTTCAGAAAACACTATGATACTTCTGACCAAGCATAACACTTGGAAAGATTCTATAGCTTATCTACAGAAATACAAACTTTTGGATAATGAATATGTTGAAGTTGGAAGTGTGGCCATTGCATCAGGTTTTTGGGACTATAGATTTACAAATGGAAAGCTACTTGTTATCACAAACAAGCAATATAGTTGTGGAAGCGGTGGAGACATCAACTATGTAGAAATTGACACGGCCAACTTTGTTCAGGTAAAATCACAAAGCATAGCTTTAAATTTAAATGATGTATTGCAAGCCAAATTTTTGAATGACACAAGTATTGGGTTTTGGCATGCTTCGCTACAGCCATGGGGATACTACGTTGGGGGTAATACCCTTAAGAGACTTGATGAGAATTCAGCCTTGTTTTCGGAACAAGGGGACTTTATAGCACCGATGTATGATGGGGAGTTTATGCTTCAGGTGTCTACACTGTATGGGGGAAACATATGTAAGTTTAAGGTTTTTGACGAAGGTCCACAAAATTATTGGGGAGTTCCTCAATTTGTGCCTTCAGCATTAAAGTATGCACATTTTTATGATGTTGATTCTATCATCCTGCTAACTGCAGATTCTATTTTTAAGATGGATACAACGCTTACAACTGTTGAGAGTTATGCTATTCCTGGTTATCAGAAGTTTCAAGTTGTTGATAGTCTTTTGTTTTTGGTAGATACCTCACGAGTTCTGACCTTACGCCTACCTGATTTGACCATTATTGATATCGATAGTATAAAAGGCATACCTGCACAATTTGATATTGCAGATGTATATCCTTCTGGTAGTAATACCATAATGTGTGTTTCGGGTTCTGTATACTCCCCATCTTTAGAACTTAACCAAGTTCTGCTAAAGGCTGATATTTCTGCACCGAATGAAATCGAAAGAAATGAAATCAGCCTAGATAGTGCAGTATTCGTACAGATACTTTCTACTACACCGGTATTGCAGTATCAAGAGTATAAACTCTTTGTGACTAATCGTGGTAGCGATACCATTCATCATTTTAATGTATTGTATGATCACCTTTCGGGTATGCATGGCTGTTTAAATAGGCATAGCTCGATAAAAACATTATTAGTACCTCCAGGAGAGACTAGAAGCTTTACGCGGATCATAAATATTAGCGCAGGATGGCCTTCTGATCAAAGATGTTTTTTTGTAGCAACTCCGGACAATAGTCAGGAAGATAACCTCAGTGATAATTCAGCGTGCGTATTTGTTACTTCAAGCATAGGGATTGAAGAAGTAAGCGGTGTTTCCAAAGTTTCTTTTTACCCAAACCCAGCTGTGGCTGAGTTTCATATCGAAGGTGATCTCAAAGATTTGGAGTCTATCCAGCTATTTAGCCTTGATGGCCGAGAAATAGAGTTGAATATGAATTCTTTGACACACACCAAGATGGTAATCAATCTAAATGGACTGCCAAATGGAATTTACTTTTTACAGGTGCAAATAGGTGAGGAGGTGATAAGTCAAAAATTAATAAAGGAATAGGAGCATTCTACAATTAATAGATTAAATGAAACAGGAAAATTTTTCCTAATCATCTAACTACCCCGCCTTCCGGGGACCCCTTCAAACATTGAAGGGGAATTTCTGGACTTTGATCAAACCAAATAATCCTCAATCAATTCCCGTACACAACCTGCACCACCGTTTAGGCTAAGTACCACTTCAGCGGTTTGCTTTACAGCAGATACGGCATCGGCAGGGCAGAAGGAAGCTCCCACTTTTTCAAGAATAGGAATATCGGTAACATCATCACCGATGTAGGCGATGTCTTCAAATTTGAGATTTAGCTCTAAAAGCCAATCATTCAGAATTTCCAACTTGGGTTGTTTGCCAACGTACACATGTTTTACGCCAAGCATTTCAGCACGCTTTTCTACCAGGCCAGTGCTAATTCCCGCACTTATAATTCCAGTATTGATGCCGTTTTCACGGCACTGTTTTATGCCTTGCCCATCTTTAGCGTTAAAGCGTTTTATCTCATCACCGTTTTTACTAAAAATCATGGCGCCATCGGTAAGCACCCCATCACAATCCATAATCAGCATTTTGATACCACGCTTGCGGATAGACTCGCGCTTCTCCAGGTTTTTATGCAAAAGATGCTCAACTGGAATAGAAGTGGTTTTGCTTACTTCAAGCAGTGTATCTAAATCGTAAGATGAAGGCTCGTTTCGCAACAAGCCCTTCTTTACCAAATAATGAATATTGCTAATGATTAGAGAAGTATCAGCCATTGAGCACGTTTCTGATTTTCATACATTTTTCAAGAATCGGCTTTAGCTTATCCAGCTGAAGCATGGTGTGGGGATCACTTTTGGCCGATTTTGGATCAGGGTGAGTTTCGATAAAGAAACCATCAGCTCCAGTGGCGATAGCAGATAGGGCGATAGTTTCAATCAAACTGGGGTCACCACCTGTTACGCCCTCAGTGCGATTTGGCTTTTGTACAGAATGTGTACAATCCATGATTACGGGCACACCGTGAGCTTTTAATCTTGAAATAGAAGTAGCGTCAACAATAAGGTCGGAGTAGCCGAAAGTGGTTCCGCGTTCACACACCCAAGCATTTTTGTTTCCTGTAGAAAGCACTTTCTCTACAGGGAACATCATAGCCTCTGGTGAAAGAAATTGACCTTTTTTGATGTTCACACCTTTACCGGTTTTGCCGGCTGCAAGCAGTAATTCTGTTTGACGGCAAAGGAAAGCAGGAATCTGAATGTGGTCTACATATTTTGCAACCAGGTCTGCTTCGTGGCTTTCGTGAATATCTGTGATGGTTTCTACACCAAGTTCTTCACCTACTTCTTTTAATATTTGAAGGGCATTTTCGTCACCAATACCGGTAAAGCTGTCTAGCTTAGAGCGGTTGGCCTTTCGGTAACTTCCCTTAAAAATGTAGCGGATGTCCAGCTCATCGCAAATGGCTTTCACCGTTTTTCCGATGTGCAGCGCCATCTCTTTGTCTTCTATGGCGCAGGGGCCAGCTATAAGTGTAAATTTCATTCGGTTCAGAATATTTGCTTGCAAAAGTAAGGGTTTGGGAAGGATTTTGAGGTGTGCTTTAAATCTCTTGTTGTCCACTCACGTCTTTCAAACATCCCAGCAGGATAAGGCCTATGTCCTCCTCTGGAGGAGGTGCCGAGGAAAGAGGCGGAGGAGGACATTCTCATATTTTAGCCGAGAAATATCATTGCTCAAGCCGCATGGCTCATACTTTTTCATTAATAAAAAGTATGCAAAAATCTAGGCTTAGCTCCTCGATAACCCACTATGTCTTAGTTCCGGGCACAAAACGAAATGATCCCGTTGTTGTTTGATCTTCAAACAGCGTTTTGCGCTGATCCTTCACGTCAGCCAGTGGGTACCCCACCTGCGGAGCCGATGCCGGTCTGAACACTATTATGTATTGAGAAAGTAGGTTTTTTAGGATAGCCCTTCAGGATTTTTAGTAGAAAACAAATGGATCGAAGCGCCAGCAAATAAAGCAGCCGTAGGCCTTTTTATTTGCAGCGTAGAGTAATGTAGTTTTCAATACAAATCCTGACAGGCTGGGACTTTTTGCTTACTTTTTTGACTCGAGAAAAAAGTAAGAGACAGACCTTT
>JAUHWX010000031.1 GCA_030427285.1 Bacteroidia bacterium | reverse complement strand
TAGTGAGCTTTTTAGTAGCTCAAAATATGCAGAAGAAGAAAGCTTCATCAATAATAGTGGAAGCTGAGAAGGAAGCAGACAATATCAAAAAAGATAAGATACTACAGGCTAAAGAAAAGTTCCTAGAACTTAAGGCTGAGCATGAGAAGGTAATAAACAAACGTGAACAGAAGCTGAATGAACTTCAAAACCGTGTAAAGGATCGCGAAGCTAAAAACAACCAGCGATTTGAAGAAAATAAGCGTAAGGATCGTGAGCTGGCAAACCTTAGCAAAGATCTGGAGCGCAAAATTGAAATAAACGAACGTAAGACAGAAGATCTTGAAAAGATGCACCGCAGACAAGTGGAGCAACTTGAAGTGATTTCTGGCCTAACTCCTGAAGAAGCTAAAAATCAGCTTTTGGAAGCTTTGAAAGATGAAGCTAAGACCGAGGCTGCATCCTTCATTCAGGATACCATGGAAGAGGCAAAAATTACTGCTGGAAACGAAGCCCGTAAGGTGGTTATCCAAAGTATTCAGCGTGTAGCTACTGAACAAGCTGTAGAAAATAGCGTATCTGTTTTCAATATTGAAAATGATGATGTAAAAGGTAGAATCATTGGCCGTGAAGGACGAAACATTCGCGCGCTTGAAGCTGCTACTGGTGTAGAAATTATTGTAGACGATACACCTGAAGCTATTATCCTTTCGTGCTTTGACCCTGTAAGAAGAGAGATTGCCCGATTGGCTTTACACAAATTGGTAACCGATGGCCGTATTCACCCGGCACGTATCGAAGAAGTGGTTGCCAAAACCACCAAGCAGATTGACGAAGAAATTTTTGAAGTAGGTAAGCGTACCGCCATCGACCTTGGTATTCATGGGCTTCACCCAGAGCTTGTAAAAACCGTAGGTAGAATGAAGTACCGCAGTAGCTACGGACAAAACCTATTGCAGCACAGCCGTGAGGTAGCCAACCTTTGTGGAATAATGGCTGCTGAGCTTGGCCTCAATGCCAAGATTGCAAAACGTGCCGGACTACTTCACGATATTGGTAAAGTACCAAGTGAAGAAAGCGAATTACCGCACGCCATATTAGGTATGAAGTGGGCTGAGAAGTATGGTGAAAAACCAGACGTTTGTAACGCTATTGGTGCTCACCACGATGAAATTGAAATGACCAACCTCATCTCTCCTATTGTTCAGGTGTGTGATGGTATTTCTGGTGCTCGCCCTGGCGCAAGACGTCAAATTGCTGAATCTTACATCCAGCGATTGAAAGACCTTGAAAACCTGGCTATCTCTCAAAATGGTGTAAGCAAAGCTTATGCGATACAAGCCGGTAGAGAGCTAAGAGTAATGGTAGATTGTGATAAAGTAAGCGATGCCGAAGCTGCCAAAATATCTTTTGACATCAGCCAAAAAATACAAAATGAAATGACCTACCCTGGTCAGGTAAAGATTACCGTAATACGCGAAACCCGAGCGGTGAACGTAGCGAGGTAAAAAATAAGGAGTCGGAAATTGGGAGTAGGGAGCCTCATCATTTCGAACCTATTTGAAGAAAAATTGAAAAGCCGGAATGCGAGAGTGTTTCGGCTTTTTTTGTGGACTCTTCAGTGCTTGAACCACCTTATCCAGATGCGGTGTTTTTCACGGAAAGTTGAACCATCACTCAGTAGTTTTTGAATCAAATGAATTAAGAGTTAACCTTATCTTTGAAAAAGTTGGTTAAACTTTAACATGGATACCTTTGGTCAAAGAAAATAACGTTTTAGACTTCAACACATTGGAGATAACTAAACATCACCTTCAAAAAGCTGGATTTTATAGACTCAAATCTGAGTTAGAACGAATTCTTAAATACAATAATATTCAGAAGCTTTTTTCTAATGGATTTCTTCAGCACAATACCACCTACTACGAAATTGATCTAACGATAGATGACATTAGTATAATTGTAGATATGTTTGCTGACCTAGAAGTGTCAGCACTTGATATTAACTACGACACAACAAGAAATGCATCATACTTTGCTAAACTACTCGACAAGTGGAATAACTTACCTTCTTACAAGTAAAACGCCTTACATAAAAATTAGCTGGCTCACCAATTTACCCCACCAAAATCTCCAACGCCTTTTTAATAATCCTTTCAACAACCTCATCCCCTGTTTCAGAAAATTGGCCTGTAGCACGGTTGGCCAAAATTGCCGAAATACTAACCGCCTCATGCCCCAGTAAAGAAGCTAATCCATAAATGCCTGCGGTTTCCATTTCAAGATTGGTAATGGGTACGCCAGCAAATGTGCTACCGCCCAAGAGGGCTACAAAGTCAGAAATACGAGCTGGTGCATTTACACTCCTACCCTGCGGAGCGTAAAAACCGGGTGCAGTCAATGTAACCCCTAGTTTATCGGCAATAGGCGAAAATCTATTTACCAATTCGCTATTTGCCATAGCAGCATAAGGGCGTGGCAAAAGTTTCCACTTTTCGCTTTGAGCTATTAGCTCGTCTATTTCATTTTGGCCTTCATTCCAATCGTAAAAGTGCATGAGGCCATCCAAACCTATGGCTGCCGAAGAGATAAGAATAGAATCAACTTTCACATCAGGGCGAACAGCACCACTTGTGCCTAAGCGGATAAACGTATAAGGGGTGCCCAAATCATTGGCCAATACTTTTAGCGAATGAAGCTCATTAATCACAATATCAATATTGTCAGTACCGATTCCTGTAGAAATTACCGTGAGGCGTTTCCCCGAAAGGCTACCGGTGTGCGTTACAAATTCACGCTTCTGCATTTTAAAATCAACGCTATCAAAAAGTGCCGAAACTTTAGAAACCCGATCAGGATCACCTACGGTAATAATTGTATCACTCACATCGTCAGGTTTTAATGACAAATGATACACGCTACCGTCATTATTTAGTATCAACTCTGAACTATTCACGCCTTTATCTCTTACTTTGTATAATATTATACATTTGTGAACAAATTAAAATAAAATGGCTGAAAAAACCCCTTTAATTCTTGTACCAATGGGCTTTTCGGAGCAATCAATACTTGCTCTTGATCAAGCTTTAGTTTTTGCAAAAGCAATGAAAGCATCAGTGCTTTTACTTGTTGTAAACAACAATGATATTCACCTTAGAGAAATATTTGGTGTAAAAGACCGTAAGGAAGATATTCACGATAAATTGAAGGAAAGGCTAGACGCTATAGCCAAAGAGCGTAGTGCGGCTTCAGGCATATCCATTGAAACTATGCTTGCCGAAGGAGTAGTGTATGAAGAAATTGACCGAGTAAGCAAGGAGAAAGATGTGAGCTTGGTGATAATGGGTACCAACGGAAAACCTCAAAACCTTAAAAAACGTTTTATTGGAAGTAATGCTTTCAGAACTGTAACTCTGGTAGAGCCTCCTGTAATTACTATTAAGGGGGTTAGAAATATCAAATCCATCGAAACCATTATTTTCCCCTTGGTGTTGGATAGAAGATCAAAAGAGAAAGTAGGACCCGCACTTCACTATGCACGTCTTTTTGGTGCAAAAATCAAGGTTGTTTCTGTATTGATAGAGGAAGACAAAGAGAAGATTCTTAGAGCCAACCTTAAGCAGGTAGAAACTTTTATAAGAGATCACGGCATTGAGTGTTCTTCAGATATTATTATTCCCACTAAAGGTACTAAAGGTGTAGTGCGCAACACCTTGAATTATGCTTATGAAAATCATGGCGACCTAATGATCATCACTGAAGATAGCAAGGATCGTGACTTCACTGATTTCTTTATTGGCACTGATGTACAGGCTATGATTTATCATTCGGAAATTCCGGTAATGTCCATTACCCCTAGCGAGGTAAAGTGGGCTGCCATGTGGGAAGGCATCTAATCATATTTCCACCATCAATTATTTACGGGGCACTTACTCTATCCTGGCAACAGGGTATCGTAAGTGCTCTTTTTCGTAATACGCACTGCGCTCATAGATGAATTTTAGCGCTTGGTAACTATCCTTGGTCAAATCAGGATTCTCCTTTTTCCATTTTTCAAAAGTTGCCCGCAGGTTTTCATTTTCTTTCAAAAGCTGTTCGGCAGTTTCTTCAAACACATAGGGTGAAAAATGCTCTTTTTGTTGAAAAATCTCATCATAAAAATTCCAGCGCAAGTAGCTGTCCACTGCATTTGGTTCAAGCACAGAAACAATAAATCGAATATTTCTCTGCTTTGTAGAAATCAAATAGTCTCCGGCTACAAAGTTTCTGTTTTGCTGTACTTTTTGCACATTCATATCCCTTAGTAAAAAGTGCCCTTCGTAGGGAAAATTCAAAAATTGAGGCTCCTTTATGTAATATGAATTTACGGTAATACTCGTATCGCCTTGTATAGGATCCATCACCACACCATTGAGTTGCAAGCGATATACAACTTCGCGCCACGCTCTTGGCACTACATAGTATTGAGGTAAGGTTGCTATGTATTTTTCCGTGTAGGTATCATAATACTTGACATCGAAAGATTTTGGTTCATCCCTATTATATTTAAGCCGTGTAGCCCCTGAAACCTTACTTTTTGGATATTCATACTCATACCCCTCAAACACACGCTGCTGATAGTTTGATGAATCCAAAACCCAGCTGATGGCAAATTGCTTTTGTTTTTGATCATAATCAAAGGCCCTATTTCTTAGCTCCATAAGTTTGGTGGAGTTAGTCGCAACATAATTATGCATCACGTGCAAAAAGGCCAAAGTACTTTCCACTCTATCCTTGTATGGTTTTAGCATGTGAGTTTCTGTTATAAAACCAATGGTATTAAAAAGTGCAGTGTAGCCACTAGCATAGCGAGGTGTTTCCAAAAAAGCGGCAAAGCCCTTGTCGGGTGTCGATCCAAATACATTTACATAAGGTGTCATTGGCCAGCCCTTTTTATTCATTTGTTTGTACAAAAAGGGTTCTAAATCTTTCGTAAGCGTTTCCGCCAAAATTGGATTCAGTTTATCTTTTTGAGTGCTAATTAAAGTCATAGTGTACTGGTAGTCGGCACCATTAGAAGTATGAGTATCAATAAAAATATGTGGCTGTAAAGCTTGAAAAACAGTTGAAAAAGAAATAGTATTTAGAGCATCGGCCTTTATAAAATCTCTATTTAAATCTAAATTTCTGGCATTACCCCTAAAGCCATGCTCCTTCGGACCATTTTGATTGGCCCGCGAAAAAGAACCGCGATTTAAAGCGCCTCCAATATTGTAAACCGGAATAATGGCAACCAACACATCTTCTGAAATCTTCTCTTGCAAAATTTCTTTGGCAAAAATTATAGAGGCATCAATGCCGCAACTTTCTCCCGGGTGTATACCATTATTTATAAAAATCACCGTTTTTCCCTTTGCAATCTCTTGCAGTGTTGTTTCGCTAATTGGTTTTGAACCAATCAAAAACAAGTGTAAGTTTTTTCCATTATCAGTTGGACCAACCTCTACCAACGATGCATTCTCATAGGCCTCATCCAATTGTTGATATGAATGAATGACCTCGGCATACGTTAAACTAATCTCATCGAGGTACAACTCAGTATGCTGTCCCGAATATCGACCAGAGGTCATTCCAACTATTATCAAAATGAATACAAATCGCATACTCCTGATTTTGTTTTGGCTGTCAAGTTAGCCAAAAACATATCAGATGTTGATATTTTACAGAATTGAAAAACCTTCTATAACATATGTAGAAAAACAGCTTTTAAGTAAACAATCCCTCAGGTTTAATTGTAAAGTATTTAGTTCAACTAAGTATTTTTGGAGAATTCCCTCGGCATATTAATGAGCAAACTAAAGTGGAAGAAATCAATTTATGTCTCAATTAGTTTTTGGAATAGATTATGGAAGCAAGTTAACGGGAAACACTGTTATTAGTGTGTTTGATGATGGCTTGGTGTATTTTTTTGACATAGATGCTGGCGTAGATGCCGACTCATTTATTTTGAATATGGCAGAACACTACATGCCTTCCAAAATTTTCATTGATGCACCACTGTCTCTTCCCGGAGTTTACCGCAATTTACCTGGCTTTACTA
Organism: Bacteroidia bacterium; assembly: GCA_030427285.1. GTDB lineage: Bacteria > Bacteroidota > Bacteroidia > Flavobacteriales > Schleiferiaceae > Owenweeksia. The sequence goes on along the minus strand of JAUHWX010000031.1, from coordinate 14,897 downwards.
ACTATCATTTTAGAAAAGCCGACATCGAATTAAAAACAATATCTCCCATGTTTTTGGGTGGATTAATGGCAAGAGCCATTGAGCTAAAAAATAACCTAAAATCTCTTGGTATTAGTGTATATGAAACCAATCCAAATGTGATAGCCAATAGATTAAGACTTAAAGACTGTGACTACAAGGGTAATCTACAAAGCCTACCCTCTTGCGCAGATGAAGTACTCAAAACACTACCTGAAAGCATTAGAATAGCTAAAGAAGATATTAAAACATGGCATCATTTGGATGCACTACTCGCCCTTATTTCTGCAATAAATTCATTGTTTAAAAAGCCGGAAACCTACGGACATAAAGTAGAAGGTTTAATCTACGTTTGAGCATCTAGCTTCCCACATGATCTACTAAACGAAAGCCTTCACTGTGTACATTTATTATGGCTACATCCTCATCATGCTTTAGATGTTTTCTCAGTTTGGCCACATACACATCCATACTACGTCCTGTAAAGTAATTTTCGTCTTTCCATATTTTTTTTAAAGCCTCAGAGCGACTTACCAGATGATTTTTATTGCGTACTAATAAACCCAATAGAGCACTTTCTTTGGGGCTTAGCACATAGGTAGCATCAGTGTGGCAAAGTTCTCGAGTTTCAGAATTGAAGCTATATGAACCAATTTCAAATTCTGTGCGCTCATCTTCTTCTGAAGTTTGACCTTTTCGGCTGAGCACTGCCTTTATTTTGTATAGCAACACTTCAGAGTCAAACGGTTTAACGATATAATCATCCGCACCTACTTGATAACCTTTGAGCATATCTTCTTTTAGCGATTTGGCAGTAAGAAAAATAAGAGGCATATCAGGGGTAATTTCCTTTATTTCACTTCCGAGGGTAAAGCCATCCTTATGCGGCATCATCACATCCAGGATACATAAATCTGGCTCTAAGCCCTTAAATGCCTGTAACCCTTGCAGGCCATCTTTGGCCAACACTACATCATAGTCGTTTAATTCTAAATAATCTCGTAATACAGCCCCAAAATTGGGGTCATCTTCTACCAAAAGTATTTGTGTTGCTTTTTCCACTTTTCAATGTTTAGTTTTCGTTTTCATGATATAACGGCAAATAGATGTAAAACGTACTCCCTTTACCTTTTTCACTTTCTACCTCTATTTTTCCACCATGTGCTTGCACAATGCCATGTGCATAACTCAAACCAAGACCATGCCCTTTTATATTGTGTACGTTTCCAGAAGTAACGCGATAAAAGCGATCAAAAATATGTTTCTGCTCCTCTCGCGTCATGCCTAGTCCTCTATCCCCGATTATTAAAATAAAATACTCTTGTGTGCGCTCAGTTACCACAGTTATTTCAGGAGCATTTACAGAATATTTTACTGCGTTATCAAGCACATTTATAATTGTATTTGTGAGGTGATTTCTATCAATAGACAAGTGAGTTTCATTATCGTTGTATCGATGTGTTAAATTTCCTCCTTTGCTTTCCAGCGCAAGCTGTATATGTTGAATACAGTCATCAATCACATCGGTTACCAAAATAGGTTCAAAACTCAATTCGAGTTCTTTCTTATCCATCAGAGCCATACGCAACACACTCTCCACCTGCATATTCATCCTGCTATTCTCCTGGCGTATTACCTGGCTGTAGTGCTCAATACGAGTAGGGTCATGTATAACCTTGGGATTCTTTAAAGCATCAATAGCAAGATTTATTGTTGCAATTGGTGTTTTAAACTCATGAGTCATGTTATTTATAAAGTCGGTCTTTATTTCGCTTATTCTCTTTTGCTGAAGCGAATATGAAAGGGTACGGGCAAAAGTGAAAATAATCGCCAGTGTAAAAAGTAGACTAATTAAAAGAGTAAATAACATTGAGCCTATCAGGTAGCTTGTTTTACTCGGAAAATTTACCAGCAAATGACTTCTCCCATAAAAGTCATTTGGAAACAGCGTGGCCATGTGAGCGTGGGGTGTTTCGTCCCAATTTGAACTTGTTAAAACCACTTTGTTTCCTTCTGCCACCGAGTATTCATAGGGTATAGTAATGCCCCTGCTGTGTAGCTCAAAAGCAAGTATTGAATCGAGGTGCTCTTGTGTCATTTTTCCTTTAAGCCCCAGCTTACGATTTATGGAGTTCCGTATTAATTGATCAAATACAGCGTCCATTTTCTTTAGTCGCATCGCTATCCTTTCCCTTTCGGTAAGTGTTATTCGATATGATGTATCCCGGTTTGAATAGCGAATTCCAGGTGTATTTTCAGCTCGGTTTTCATGCACTTCAATAGAATCATCATTCATCCTTACAGCAATACTAAAGTGTCCACTTGTTCCCTCTATAAGAAGGGAGCTATCCTGGGTATACTTTTCATTATAAAAACTATTGAAACGCGGGCTGAAAAAAGGGTCTAGCTTAAAGTTTTCATATAAAAAATTGACCGTCTCCAAAGTTTCTAACCTTCTGGATACACTCATTAAGGCTTCGGCTACTTCTTGATCAAACTTCTCCTCTTCAAGATGGTAAGAGTTTGTAAGCCAGTATGCCTGAATACCTGTAATCCCCAGAAGCGAAATGGTCATTAAGGCAATTAACCAATTTATGCGCTTCCTGCTTTTGGTAAGTTTCATTCTCATATCAGCACAAATTTAAGCTTAAGCTCAAGGCTTCACTGAACTTTAACTACTCTTTAACAATCATTGTGCAACCCTTAACAGCTCTGCCGTAGTCATACAAGTACATTTAAACCACGAAAAACAAACATGAATTATGAAAAATGTAAAAAACTTTAGCACCGGGCTTTTCTTGGCCTTAATGCTATTCTCCGTACACACCTCTTTTGGCCAGGATCAAAATGTACAAAGCAAAAATTTAGCTGCCCCGCCACCGGCCAAAGTATTGGGTATGGCAGATAACGATGCTGAAACTGTTTCCTATAGCTTGTTTCCAAACCCCTGCAGTGAAAAACTAACTGTAGAGTTGAACCATGTAGATGTACTACCAGGAACTGAAGTAAACATATACAGCCTTACAGGCAAAAAAGTATGGAGCGGTATACTGGCACAAAAAGTAGTAATTGATGTATCTAAACTCAACCGAGGCATTTACATTATTAACTGTAATGGCGCTAGTTATAAGTTTCAAAAAGTGTAAACCTACCATCAGCCTGATAGATTTCTATCGGGCTGATTTGCTTTGTCTCTAAAGCTTATATTTGCCGCCTCAAATTATTTGCATGTCTATATCTAAGCTTTCGATAGTAATACCAGCCTACAACGAGGGAAAAACCATCCACAGGATATTGGATAAGGTAAAAGCCGTAGAGCTTATTAATAATATTTCAAAGGAAGTAATCCTTGTAAACGATTTTTCTACAGATGACACTGAGGAGGCCATACTTCGCTACCGAGACGCCCATCCTGAATTAAATATTCAATACTATAAGCACGAGAAGAATCAAGGCAAAGGGGCTGCTTTACATACTGGCATTAAAAAAGCTACAGGTGACTTTACTATCATTCAAGATGCAGATTTAGAATATGATCCTGAGGAATTTAACATTTTGCTAAAACCAGTAGTGAATGGTTTTGCAGATGTGGTATATGGCTCCAGATTTATGGGAGGCAACCCGCATAGAATCTTATTCTTTTGGCACTCTATTGGGAATAAGTTTCTAACCTTTTTATCAAACATGTTTACCAACCTAAACCTAACGGATATGGAAACATGCTATAAAATGTTTAACACCAAAACCCTTCAAAGTCTTACGCTAAAGGAAAAGCGCTTTGGTTTTGAACCCGAAGTGACAGCAAAAATTTCTCGGATTCCTAAAATCCGAATTTACGAAGTAGGCATAAGCTACTATGGGCGCACTTTTGAAGAAGGTAAGCATATTGGATGGCGAGATGGTTTTAGAGCTATTTACTCTATCTTAAAATACAACCTGTTCAAATAGAAATTTGAACCTTTATACAAAATACAAAAAAGCGACCCTAGGGTCGCTTTTTTGTATTTTATGAGCGCTTATTTTACTTTAAAAGCTATAAGTCAGCGATACTGTTGGCATAATTGGCAACTGATCTACCCGTTTGTTTTCTTCTCTATCCCAATAAAAGATATTGTCATAGTTCAAAATGTTTGTGGCACCGGCCGAAACTTCAATAATGTTCTCATTCTTAAGTGTAAATGTTTTCTTTACGGAAACATCTACTCTGTGATAGTTTGGTAATCTTTTAGCATTGAGATCACCATAAATCACAGCCGGATTACCGTTTACTGTCGTCAAATCCTGTGAGGGTTGAGGGCTGCCATTGTCATCAATAAAAGTTAACTGGCTATAATATCCTTGTGTTGGTGTAAAAGGAAACCCTGTACCAAAATTGTATCGAAGGCTAAGCTCCCAGGTACCTTCTTCTCCAAAAGTATAATTACCCACCAGGTTCAAATTGTGTCTTCTATCAAAGTAGGGAAAGTATTCTTGAAGTCCATCATCGCGGGTAACTTTACTAAGTGAGTAAGCAGCCCACAGGTAGAGTTTTTTGGTGCGGTAGGTAGCTAAAAGGTCTATCCCCTGTGCAAGGCCCTGCTCCACTATGTAAGGTGTCTTATAAATTTCAGCAATGTTAGGATCATTATTTGAAGATGGGTATATCTGATTTCTATTCACATTAGTGATTTGGTCAAAGTCTTTAAGATATCCTTCGATGTTTAAAGTAATTTCCTTGCTCAGCTCAATTTCAAAACCTGCCACAGCGTGTTTAGATTTTTGAAGTGCGGTAGGAATCTCTTCGTCTCTAAAAGTGCTTGGTACATCATCAGGCCCACTCAAAAAACCGTAAAACAAGTTTACCACATCTCTATCTGAGTTTGCCGCAACCAAGTTTTGCGAGTACAATCCTCCTGAAGCTTTAAACCTCAACCATTCGTTTATTGTGTATTTCAACCCCAATCGAGGCTCAAGAGATGCCTCACTTTGTGAGCCATAATAATGGACTCTAAAACCCGGTTCGATAATCAAGCGATTTGCCGTAAACTTATACTGCATATACACTCCAAGCTCTGTAGTATTTTGTACTTCTTCTGTTTTTGGCAAAAAGTCACCAGCGGGAAGTGTAAGCGATGTGCGGTAAGTAATGGCTTCCAAACCATATTTAAACTGGTCATTTTCGCGTAAGAAGTAAGTAAAATCCAAACCTCCATTAAAGCCACTAATTGAGCTTTCTCTGGGTGACGCTCCTGCACCTTCTATAGAAACTATTTCATAATTAGAATAACTGGCACCACCGTCAATCAATACCGAAGAGCTTGCTGGTACCGCAGTAAAATTGAATCCTGCTCCAAGTGAGTTCCAATCAATGCTATTATCCGATGCAAATCTTACTCCGTCATCAAATGAAAATCCAAATACGTTAAACTTACTTCCGTTATCAGACTGGCTGCTCAACTTTGCATAAACATCTGTAAAATTAAAAGGTAGACCGTCATATTCAGTTTCTACATATGGATAAAATATTTGGCTGCTTTGCTCCAAGTATGAAGTTTTGGCTGAAACCATAAAAGATAATGGTGCCATTCCTCTTTCATTCTTTTTGCCCATGGGAGTTTCCAAAAGCAGCTTTGAAGAATAAGTACTTGCAAATACTTTTCCGCTCATTTTTTTGCGATTGGCCACCCTGGTTCGCACATCCATCACCGCGCTGTTTCTGCTTCCATACTCTGCATTAAACCCACCAGAATACACATCTGCAGACTGCATAATATCTGAATCAAAAACTGAGAAAAAACCAATAGAGTGAAATGGATTATATACAATCATTCCATCCAGAGTAATAAGGTTTTGAATAGGGGCTCCTCCCCGAATATAAAGCTGTCCTCCCTGATCACCAGTGGTTATTACACCCGGAAGCACTTGAATGGCTTTAATAAGATCTGCATCACCACCCACTGAAAACTGCTGAATCTCTTTGGGGTCAAGACTTACTACACCTGTAAGTACTTTAGTTTCCCTTTCTTGCCTATCAGCACTTACCTCTACATCTTGTAAAAGCTCAGAGGAAATACCCATATATACTTTTATAGACGCTATACGAACTTCAGATACTACAACCTCTTCAATTTTGGTTTCATAGCCTACAAAACTGACTTCAATGGTTTGTTTACCTAGTGGAACATTTGATAAAATAAAGTAACCTTCATCATTGGCTACTGCCCCCACATTGGTATTTTTTACTACCACATTGGCAAATGGGATGGGCGCATCACTTTCTTTATCAATTACAAAACCTCTAACCTTGCCGGTTTGAGCCATTGCCAATGCACTAAACAACAAACAGATAACTAATGAAAGAGTATATTTTATCTTCATGGGGATTTTTATAGGGATGCCAAATATCTTATTATTATTACAAATCAAGTATATATGATTTTAAAAATCAGCTCTCGCAGCAATTCTCCATCGGGCGTGGTTGCATTTCCTACACCTTTAGATCGTCTATCACATTCACGCAAGTAACCAATAATTCGAGACAATTTTTTGAGGTTATAATTAAGAGCACCTGTTTGATAATCTTTTACAAAATAGGGACTCACCTTGAGCTGTGATGCCAAGCCTTGAGGGGATTTATCTGCAGCAACATGTACCAGCATGAGCTTAGTAAAAAAGCTATAAAGCAAGCTTATGGTTACCACCAGGGGGTTGTCCTTTGGGTTTGAAGCAAAATACCGCTGTATTGTCATAGCTTTTGCAAACTGCTTTGTGCCTATCGCTTTTATCAATTCAAAATTGTTGTAATCCTTGCTGATTCCAATATTCTCCTCTACCACCACCTCATCTATGGTTCCTCCCTTGGGCACTACCAGCTCCAATTTTTTTAGCTCATTGTCTATTCGGCTCAAGTCTGTACCCAAACTTTCGGCCAGTAAAACACACGCCTTTATAGATGCCTGATAGCCCTTTTGGTTTAAGTGCCGAGCAATCCAATCCGCAATTTGATTGTCATACAATTTCTTTGACTCCAGCAACACATTACCGTTGCTTATAAGTTTGTAGAGTTTTTTGCGCTTATCAAGGGTTTTATATTTATAGGCAAATACCAGCACCGTAGTGGGCTGCACATTCTGCACATAACTTTCCAGCTGATCAATGGTTCTAGCCAGATGTTGCGCTTCCTTTACAATTATCACTACCCTATCCGCCATCATTGGGTAGCGCTTGGCCTCCCCTATTATGGTTGGCATATTTGTATCATTGCCGTACAGCACCGTTTGGTTAAAACTCTGCTGATCTTCGGGCAAGGCCGTTTTTTCTATAAGATGCGTGATGCTATCAATAAAGTAAGGCTCGTCACCCATCAAAAAATAGATGGGACGAAAAGTTCCTCCTTTAATCTCCTTTACAATGTCATGGTAAGTCATAAGCGCTGCAAAAAAACGAAATTACCGCGGTTTGATTGTAGCTTATTATTAATAGAAGTTTATACTCTTAATAAATAAGCCCTGTCAGAGTTTGAAACTTTCACAGGGCTTTACCCTCACATTGTTCGATAAACTTTTTTATTCCAACCAACGGATTCCGGCTCAAAGCCGGAATGAGGAAAACAAAAGACCTAACAGGTTTTCGAAACCTATCAGGTCTATATCACTCCACGCCTTACCTTTGCCCCCATGTTCAAAAACCTGGTTCCCTTAAATCTTCCTGAGGCACAACTAAAGCTGGCTAAAAAAGCCGACAAGCTAATGGTGTGGGACGACATTAGAAAAAAATACTTACATCTTACCCCTGAGGAATGGGTACGCCAGCACTTTGTGCATCTACTTGTAAGTAGTCATGGTTTCCCAAAAAGTAGCATTGCCCTTGAAGGTGGTTTTCACCTCAATCAAAAACTACAGCGCACGGACATTTTGATTTATAAAAACTCGCAACCCATACTTTTGGTAGAGTGCAAAGCACCGCAAGTGCCAATTTCACAAACTACTTTTGACCAGGCTGCGCGATACAATCTACACTACAAAACGCCTTATATGCTTATCACCAATGGTCTCACTCACTTTTCGGCCAAGGTAAATTATGAAATTGGCGAGTACACATTTTTAAAAGACATACCCACGTTTGATGAATTATAATACCATCAGCCTAAAGAAAGGCAAGGAGAAATTTCTGCACCGCAAGCACCCCTGGATATTTTCAGGTGCATTTAAGGAGTTACCTCAAGGTTTTGAAGAAGGCTCTATTGTAGAGGTTTTAGATTTTAAAGGAAACTTCCAGGCCTTGGGTTTTTTCCATCGCAAAAGCATTGCTGTAAACATACTTTCTTTTGAGCCTGTAGAAAATGTGGAAGACCTTATTATTCAAAAAATAAAAAAGGCCCTGGACTATCGCTTTCAAACTGAAGTTTTAAAAGAAGGTTATACAGATTGTTGTCGTTTGGTTTTTGGAGAAGGTGATAACCTATCCGGACTTATTATTGACAAATACGCTGATACGGCCGTTATACAAATTCACCTTGAAGGATGGATACCTTATTTGCAACTGATTGCCGACACCCTGATGAAGGAAGGTCACATCAATCATGTTTTCAGCAAACCCGCTGATAAAATAACCGTTCCGCATAATATGATGGGAACCCTTGCTGGGGAAAGCTCAAAAACTGTAGCATTAGAGCATGGTCACCAATTCAATATTGATTGGGAAGGTGGACAAAAGACAGGTTTTTTTATTGACCAAAGAGAAAACCGTAAGCGTCTGGCAGATTTCAGTAAGGGCAAAAAAGTGCTAAACACCTTTTCCTACAGTGGAGGTTTTTCAATCTATGCCCTGAAAGCTGGTGCAGAATTAGCCGTTTCTGTAGATATTTCGGAAGCTGCCGTGCAGCTGGCCAATGAGAATGCGGTACTAAATAATGTAGCTGATAAACACAAAGGAATTGCCTCGGATGTATTTGAGCACCTTAAAAATGATGGTGATCAGTATGATGTGATTATTCTTGACCCTCCGGCTTTCGCCAAAAATCATCGCTCGGTGCATAATGCAGTGCAAGGTTATAAAAGACTAAACCTGGCGGCCATGAAAAAAATAAAAGAAGGTGGAATAATTTTTACTTTCTCTTGCTCACAACATGTAGGTGCACAGCTTTTTGAAGATACCCTAAGAGCAGCTGCAATAGAGTCCGGTCGCAGCATAAAAATAATGGACAGGCTCACACAGCCTATCGATCATCCTATTAATATTTATCACCCGGAAGGAGAATACTTAAAAGGATTTATTCTCCACATTTTGTAGGAAATATGCATAAAAAAAGGCGCCCCGTGAACTACGAGGCGCCTTCTTTTCCATTTTCTAATCACTAACCTTTGTTATGAAAAGACCATTACCTATACACTATTGCTTCAGGTAGAGATAGTCTTACAACTAAATGTTAAATCTGTGGCAAAGATAAAAACACTTTTCGTTTGTAGGAAAGGATTTACAATATTTTAACACAAAAAAGATTACCGCCACCTGTAACCTCACCAGTATCTGGTTTATAGTAGCAATTGTTTAATTGATTTTTCGCTATTCGAAATCGGTTATCACTTATTTCTACAATCTTAGCCTTTGGCCGTTTTTAAATAATTATTTTTGCGCCCCTAAACACAGGATATGGAAAATCAATTGCTTGCCATTTCACCAATAGATGGCCGATACAGAAGAACCACGGACAATTTGAAAAATTACTTTTCAGAATTTGCGCTTATACAGTACAGAATCCAGGTTGAGATAGAGTATTATATTGCCCTATGTGAATTACCCCTACCTCAGCTTAAAGGCTTTGACCGCTCTAAGTTTATTGAGCTAAGAGACATGTATCTTGATTTTACCACAAAAGAGGCACAACAAATTAAGGACACCGAAAAAATTACCAACCACGATGTAAAAGCGGTTGAGTACTTTATTAAAGAAAATCTTGATGAGCTTGGTCTCGGCAAATTCAGGGAGTTTGTACACTTCGGTCTTACCTCTCAAGATATAAACAATACTGCCGTTCCTCTTTCTATAAAGGAGTACGTTGAAAACGAATACATTCCATTAATAGGTGAATTAGAGGTAACACTTGGCGAACTTGCCAACCAGTGGGAAGACATTCCCATGCTTGCCCGCACGCACGGTCAGCCAGCTTCTCCTACCCGTTTAGGAAAAGAGATAATGGTTTTTGTAGAGCGTATTGACCAGCAATTGCGTCAGCTTCGCCATATACCGTTCTCGGCAAAGTTTGGTGGTGCTACCGGAAACTTCAATGCTCATAATGCAGCATATCCGGAAATTGACTGGAAAGCATTTGGCGAAAGCTTTGTAAACGAAACTTTAGGACTTCAACAATCGTGGCCCACCACACAAATTGAGCACTATGATAATATGGCCGCTCTTTTTGATTGTATGAAGCGCATCAATAATATTATCCTTGATCTTGATCGTGATATTTGGACGTATGTTTCCATGGATTACTTCAAGCAAAAAATTAAGGAAGGCGAAGTTGGGTCATCAGCTATGCCGCACAAAGTAAACCCAATCGACTTTGAAAATAGTGAAGGTAATTTAGGTATTGCCAACGCACTTTTTGAGCACCTTTCAGCAAAATTACCAGTAAGCCGCTTGCAGCGCGACCTTACTGACAGTACAGTATTGAGGAATATTGGTGTTCCATTAGGGCACACACACATTGCCATTACTTCTACCCTTCGTGGCTTGAGCAAGCTATTGCTTAATGAGGAAAAGATAAATCAGGATTTGGAAGATAATTGGGCTGTAGTAGCTGAGGGTATTCAGAACATACTAAGAAGAGAAGGTTTTGAAAATCCTTATGAAGCTTTGAAAGGATTAACTCGAACTAATGAAAAAATCAACAAGCAAAGCATTGGCGCTTTTATCGACACACTTGAGGTTACCGAAGCTGTAAGGGCAGAGTTAAAAGCTCTTACACCACAAAACTATACCGGGCTATAATGCGCACTATAACCATTGACGGAGTAAATATTGAGCCGGGACAAAGCTGCTATGTAGAGCTAAACGTAGCACGCTTGCCATCGGGTACTCAAATCACCATGCCGGTGCATGTAATAAGAAGTCACGAACCAGGCCCCATTATTTTGCTAAGTGGCGGCATGCATGGTGATGAAGTGAATGGTATTGAAATCGTAAGAAGATTTCTAAACAAGAATGTTGCAGGAAAACTGCTAAAAGGCAGCATAGTAGCCATGCCTATTATTAATGTATATGGCTTCATCAACTTTTCTCGTGATGTGCCTGATGGCAAAGATGTAAACCGCAGCTTTCCAGGTAAGGAAGATGGTTCGCTAGCCAGCATGGTGGCTCGTGTAATGACACATAATATTCTTCCCGAAATTGATTTTGGAATTGATTTTCACACCGGTGGAGCCAGCCGTACCAATTTTCCGCAAATTCGCTATGAGTTTGGCGATAAACTAGCAGAAGAGGTGGCCACTGCTTTTGCAGCTCCTTTTACTCTCAACTCGCCTGTTATAAAAGGATCGTTTAGAGAAACTGCCAAAGAATTAGGAAAATCGGTAATAGTATTTGAAGGTGGAGAAACACTGCGAATTGACCCCAAAACCGTAGATGATGGCATTCAAGGCATCAAGCGAGTGCTGCATCATTTTGACATGCTAGACAAATCACCGGCAGCAGGAAAAACTCGCACATTTACTGAATCACATTGGGTACGTGCAGAAGTCTCGGGACTCTTCAGACATAAAAAAGAATCAGGTAAGAAGGTGAAAAAAGGTCAAACCATCGGTTACATCAGTAGCCCTACCAATGACTATTCTGTAAAAGTAGAAAGTCCATATGATGGCTATATTATTGGTCATAATAACTTTCCGTTGATTCATAAAGGAGACGCACTCTTTCATATTGGAATGTAAATGTTGCAGCAGCTATACTTTAGCTACAACATTTACATTCTTTTTCTCCAATTGTATAAAAGCATCATTACCTCTCCCACCCCTGTTGGAATATTCGCTCCATTGCCTGTAATGCGACCTTCCGTTTTTCACTGGGCTCTTCAGGCTTTTATTTAGAAACATTATCAATAGAAAGTCGCTATATATATGGACTTTCAAAAGACTGGCCTATTTTGTACTTTCGCCAATCTTCAATTTTACCATAAAAAGTTCTTAAAAACACCGATATATGATTTTCGACCTTGAAATGATTAAAGAGGTTTACGCTAAGTTTCCAGAGCGCATTGAAGCTGCTCGCAAGGTTACAGGCAAACCTCTGACCCTCGCAGAAAAAATTCTTTATGCCCACCTTTGGGATGGAAAAACCGATAAAGCTTACGTTCGTGGAAAGTCTTACGTAGACTTTGCTCCTGACCGTGTTGCCATGCAGGATGCTACCGCACAGATGGCGCTTTTGCAATTTATGCAATCGGGTAGAAAACAAGCAGCGGTGCCTTCTACAGTGCACTGCGATCACCTTATTCAAGCTAAAATTGGTGCCGATAAAGATTTGCAGGAAGCCATAAATAAGAGTAGTGAGGTGTTCAATTTCCTTTCTTCGGTTTCTGATAAATATGGTATCGGTTTCTGGAAACCAGGAGCAGGTATTATTCACCAGGTAGTTTTAGAAAACTATGCTTTTCCCGGAGGGATGATGATTGGTACCGATTCACACACTGTGAATGCTGGTGGACTAGGAATGGTAGCCATCGGTGTAGGTGGTGCTGATGCAGTAGATGTAATGGCCGGAATGCCTTGGGAACTTAAATTTCCAAAACTGATTGGTGTAAAACTTACCGGCAAAATGAATGGCTGGACAGCCTCAAAAGATGTAATTCTTAAAGTAGCCGGTATTCTTACTGTAAAAGGTGGAACCGGGGCTATAGTTGAATATTTTGGTGAAGGTGCAAAATCACTTTCGGCAACCGGAAAAGGAACCATCTGTAATATGGGTGCCGAAGTTGGTGCTACCACCTCTACTTTTGGTTATGATGATGCCATGGAGCGCTACTTGCGCGCTACTGGTCGTGCTGAAGTTGCAGACGCAGCTAATGGTATTCGTGAGCACCTTACCGGTGATGATGAAGTGTATGCTAATCCTGAACAATATTTTGATCAAGTAATTGAAATCAACCTCAGCGAACTGGAGCCGCACATCAACGGTCCTTTTACGCCAGACTTGGCTACTCCTATTTCTAAAATGGGCGAAGTAGCTAAAGCCAATGGTTGGCCAATGGATGTAGAGTGGGGATTGATTGGTTCTTGTACCAACTCTTCTTACGAGGATTTAACGCGAGCTCAATCGGTAGCGCAGCAAGCGGTAGACAAAAAATTGAAAACCAAATCAGATTTTGGTATTAATCCAGGATCTGAGCAAGTTCGCTACACAGCCGATCGTGACGGTATATTAAAGACTTTTGAAGATCTTGATGCAACAATCTTCACCAACGCTTGTGGACCATGTATTGGTCAGTGGGCACGTACTGGTGCTGACAAGCAAGAAAAAAATACGATCATCCACAGTTTCAACAGAAACTTTGCGAAGCGTGCCGATGGCAATCCAAATACCCACGCCTTTGTGGCTTCACCAGAAATGGTAGCAGCAATTGCCATAAGTGGACGTTTGGACTTCAACCCACTGAAAGATACCCTTACAAATGAAAATGGAGAGGAAATACTTTTGGAAGAACCTCACGGTATTGAATTACCAGAAAAAGGTTTTGCGGTAGAAGATTCTGGATATCAAGAGCCAGCCGAAGATGGCAGCAAAGTAGAAGTAAAAGTAGCTGAAGGTTCCGAAAGACTGGAACTCCTTACCCCTTTCGAGCCATGGGACGGTAAGAACTACACCGGTATGAAGCTCATCATCAAAGCAAAAGGAAAGTGTACAACTGACCATATCTCAATGGCAGGCCCATGGTTGCGCTTCCGCGGACATTTGGACAACATTTCTAACAACACCCTTACTGGTGCTGTAAATGCTTTTAATGACAAGACAGATAGCGTAAAAAACCAACTTACTGGGGAGTATGGCCCAGTGCCAAAAGTACAGCGTGCATACAAAGCAGAAGGTATCAAAACTATAGTAGTGGGAGACCACAACTACGGTGAAGGTTCTTCGCGAGAGCATGCCGCTATGCAACCTCGTCACTTGGGTATGGCCGTGGTATTAGTAAAATCATTTGCCCGTATCCACGAAACCAACCTTAAGAAACAAGGTATGCTCGGTTTGACGTTTGCCAATGAAGCAGATTACGATTTGATACAGGAAGACGACACCTTCGAAACACTTGATTTAGATCAGTTTGCCGAAGACAAGCCTATCCACATCAAAGTAACCCACGCAGATGGAAGTACTGATACCATTAAGTGTAACCATACTTACAACGAAAACCAGATTGAGTGGTTCCGTGCGGGTAGTGCTTTGAATAAAATCAAAGAAGACAATAAGAAATAGACTTGAGAAGCTGAACCTTAGAGTTTAGACTTTCTTATTTCGAATGTATAGCAGCTCCCTCATCTGAAAAGGTGGGGGAGTTTTTTTTGTATTAATGTTGATATTTCTATTGACATGTGAACCCGTTGGGTTCAAAGCCAAACATACCTACAAAAAAACAGCACATTTAGTGAACTGATTAGCGTAAGTCCAAGTAAAGCTTCAATAAGCAAGTGGCCCCAGAAAGGTCATATATCAATAGAGAATACAGGCATCACCATGAACACGACCTCAGAGAGGTCGTATGAATCCAACCTATCTTTCTGTCCACACAAACAATCCCTTTGAAAATTCGGTTATATCACAAACCAACATATAATCCAATGAATATTTTTGAAGAACTGAGAGCCGATCACCAAAAGCAAAGAACTTTAGTAAAAATACTTGCGAAGACT
>JAUHWX010000242.1 GCA_030427285.1 Bacteroidia bacterium | reverse complement strand
TGTCCATAGAGAAAAGAGGAACTTCTCTTTCGTCCGTTTGATAGTAAGCCAAATAATTTCCGTTACCTGACCAATCATAACCTTTGTGAAAGCTAAATTCTTCTTCGTACACCCAATCCACAGCACCGGCTATAAATGCCTCTTCTTCGCCTTGCCCAAAAGAGATTAGCTCATGGCCTTCGCCATCCAAATCCTGAATGTGCATTTTGTTTTCGTGTACAAAGGCTACTTGATTGCGGGTAGGTGAAAAGGAAGCCAGTTGTTGTTTTCCTTCGGTAGCCAACGAATCAAGGGTGTTGTTCTTTAAGTCGTAAACATAATAGCGGCTTTTGCTTGAGTGGCGATAAATACTTTCTTGATTTGTAGCTAGTACAACCTTGGTTTCATCTGGGCTAAATTCATAATCCTGAAATTGAATTCTCTTGCCAGTATTATCCAAAATTTGATTCATGGAAATAATAGTTCCTACAGATTCACCTGTTTCGTAGCTGTATTTTTCGATGCTGGTTCCGCCAGCCGTATTAGTGATAGCCGTATAATGCAGGCCATCTTTCATAGAGTTTAGGCCCGAAATACTGCGAGCACCAAATTCATAACGCTTCCATACGTCTTCAAGGCTAACTTTTTTACCTTGGCCAAATGCCAAAATGGTACTTGAGATAAGCGCTAAGCTTAATAAGGTCTTTCTTATCATTTTTGCGATTTTTAAGAAGATTGACGAAAATAGATTATTTACTAGAGATGAACTATAACAGAATAACTCCTGCAATTCGTAGCTTAATAGAAGGGGTTGTCGGCAAATATAATGTGTACGACTCAAATGAGGACCTGGAAAAGTATGCATCTGATGAAACCGAAGACTTTAAGTTTTTACCCGAATTGGTTGTGAAACCTTCAACGCCTGAAGAGGTTTCGGAGATTCTGAAAATGGCTACAGAGCATAAAATACCTGTTACACCTTCTGGTGCTCGCACCGGGCTAAGTGGTGGTGCTTTGCCCATTATGGGCGGCATCAATCTCTCGATGGAAAGGTTTGATACGATTATTGAAATTGACGAGCGCAACCTGCAAGCCACGGTAGAGCCAGGTGTTATTAATCAAGTGTTTCATGATGCCTGTAAAGAAAAAGGATTGTTTTATCCGCCCGATCCCAGCAGCTGGGGCTCTTGTTTTTTGGGTGGAAACCTAGCCTTGAATGCTGGTGGCCCAAAAGCTGTAAAATATGGAGTAACCAATGCTTATGTGCTGAATTTGCAGGTGGTATTGCCTACAGGTGAAATTATTTGGACGGGGGCTAATGTGCTGAAAAACTCAACGGGTTACAACCTTACGCAATTAATGGTGGGCAGCGAAGGAACCCTTGGCGTTATAACCAAAGCAGTTTTTAAATTATTGCCATATCCAAAACACAACCTCTTAATGTTGGTTCCTTTTGCCTCGGCCGAAAAAGCATGTGAGGCGGTATCGGCCATTTTCAGAGCAGGTATTACACCCAGCGGAATGGAGTTTATGGAGCGCGATGCCATTGATTGGACTTTGAAATATGTGGATGATGTTCAGCTACCAATAGGCCCCGAAGTACGGGCGCATTTGCTGATAGAAGTAGACGGAAACGATGTAGACGTGCTGATGAATGATTGCCAACAGATAGCAGAAATAGTGGAGGACTATGAAGCAGGAGAAGTGCTTTTTGCGGACACGCAAGCCGAGAAAGATGCTTTGTGGAAACTAAGACGAAGAGTGGGCGAGGCCGTAAAATCACACTCTATATATAAGGAGGAAGATACGGTGGTGCCAAGAGCTGAGTTGGCACAACTACTAAAAGGGGTAAAAGATATTGGTGCTAAATATGGTTTCAAATCTGTGTGCTATGGCCATGCAGGCGATGGCAACTTGCACGTGAATATTGTAAAAGATACCATGAGCGATAAAGCCTGGAAAGAAGATTTACCAAAAGGCATTCGCGAGTTATTTGTATTGGTAAAAAAACTAGGAGGCACTATAAGCGGTGAACATGGTATTGGCTATGTGCAAAAGGATTATTTGGATATAGTGTTTGAAAAAAAGACCATTGAAATTCAAAAAGCTATTAAAGCCGTTTTTGATCCAAGTGGGATAATGAATCCGGGGAAGATATTTAGTTAGGCCTCTCCCGGAAATGCTTTGGCAGTTTCGACCTCTCCAAAGGAGAGGTGACAGTAACCTTCTAGGAGCAGGTTAAATTAAAAGAATAAAGCCGCTCCCAATATATTGAGAGCGGCTTTCAAAAAATCAGATTTACAGATTGAGCTTTTGCACCTTAGCATCTGGAGTGATTAAGAAGATTTCTTTTACCACCTCTTTTTTAATAATCTCCTTTGGCTTTGGTTCTGGTTTTACCGGCTCAGCGGGCTTTTGGCTGAGGTGCACTTTTATTTCGTACTCCACTTGCACTACAGGTTCCAGCATGCTAGCGTTGATTACAAAGTCATAATTCTTATTGAGCTTTGGCATATAAAACTGGGAGGTTGCCTTGGTGGCGGTATTGGTTACTCCATGCTTAAAAGTCAAGGCATTGGTACAATAGGCCTGGTAACTTTGGTATTGCTCAATGGGATAGTGAATGGCAAAGCCCTCAGTCATCAATCTGTTTTTGTCTGTATATGTTTCATTGGTAAGCTTTCCGTAGCGGGCTATTTTTTGATTGATGTGATTTTGTGCTTTCGCTATCAATTCAGCTTTTACAGCCTCAATATCATCTATAAAGTAATCTACTCTTACCAGATCGTAAATTTCTTGTTCGGCACAAAGAGTGACCAATGCTTCCAATTCTCTTGGATCAGAATATTTAAAGTGTAAGTTCTTTTTGAGTTCAAAGCCTACGGGAATTTCATTGTAGGTTGTTTTGGAGAAAAGCTTTTTTTCGGGGCTTACTTCGTACATCGGTATAAACGAAATCATATCTACAAATAGCTCGGCTTTAAAACCCTGTTGCACCATTTTGAACCGTATGGAGTCTATTTTGTCTTTCAGTAATTTGTTAGTTTCCTTTTGTGTTTTTCCCACTTGTGTAGCGGTGAAAATAGCTAGGTACGAATCGGCTGAAACATTGTATAAGCCCTTTATAGTAAAAGTAAGATCGCCAAGACCCGGCATGGGGATAGGATGTGATTGCTGAATGGTTTGTGGATTGCTCTGAACGTACGAGTTGTTCAGCATGTTTCGCAAATCGTAATTGCCTTTGGCTTGACCGTATGCGCAATAGTTTATGGCAATAATGCAAAGGGCGATGATAAATTTTGAATGTGACATAATTTTTGTTTTAAGATTATCGGCACAAAACAATGGGAGGGAGTAAAATTTCCTTTGCATCTTAGCAGTTTTGCGTTTGTAAATAGTTTTACAAGCCTTTTACAAGAGCGTCATAAACCAGCATTCTACATTTGGAGTCAACAAAAAAACAAGAGCGTATTTACTTTCATCAACTCAAACAAAAGTTGCGGATAACGGTGGAGACCAAACTTGAAATCAGAAAGGATTTTAAGGATTGGTCTGGTGCGGATATTCAAAGTTTCCAAATAGATTTGGAGCAAAGCTGCCAAAGTACGGTGAGTGAAAAGTGGGTGTACCTGCACTTTAAAAACGAAAGTGAAAAAATACCTCGGGTGGATGTGCTCAACTTATTGAGTCGCTATTGCGGATATAAAACTTGGGATGATTTTAAATATCAAAATAAACTTGAACCTGAAGTTAAAAAGAAACCAAAACCGAAACGAGGGCCATTGTTTTTGATACCAATCACTCTTACCATGGTGGGGATATTTTGGTGGTATGCAGAATCAAATTATACGATGTTGGGTTTTAAGGATGCATATACCCACGAGTTGATTAGTCCTGAAAATTTGATAGTGAGTTTTGGTAAAAATAAAGTGAGTACAAAAGGAGGGATGCTGCAGTTAACCATTAAGGAATCGGACACTTTGCGAATAGATGGAGCTTACTATAAGCCGTACGAACAGACAGTAGAAGAGCCTGTAAACGATACGGTATGGGTAGAGCTTTGGCCTGATGATTATGCTTTGATGCTCAATTTTTTTTCGAGGGCAGAGTCTGATGATTGGGAAAAGAGGCAGAGGCAATTGGATGAAGCCATTCATGATGAAGCAAAGATTTTTCAGAGCCATCCACAACATGAAGGCA
>JAUHWX010000030.1 GCA_030427285.1 Bacteroidia bacterium | reverse complement strand
TTCTTTGAGGGGAATAGATATGATACTTGAAGAAGGCCTAAACGTTCAGGTGCTTTTATTCCCTGATGGTGAAGACCCGGATTCCTTTGCTAAGAAGGTTTCATCCACGGAACTTACCGACTACATAAAAGAGGAAAAACAAGATTTTCTTCGATTTAAAGCTGCTCTTCTGCTCAAAGAAGCGGGCAGTAATCCTTTAGAGAAATCTAAAGCGGCACGCGATATTGTAGAGAGCATTGCGGTAATACCCGATGCGCTGCAGCGAAATGCTTACATACAGGAATGTGCTCATGTGCTCCAAATGCAGGAGCGCATACTTTTTACCGAGCTTGCTCAGGTAATGAAAAATGTGGCTGTACGCCAGGAGAAGGAACAGCAGCGCGAAGAAAAAGCAAATGCCCGACTTCAGGTTGTAGAAAATGAGAGTACGCCTTCTGCCATTGACTTAAGCGCCACTCCGCATTATGAACAGGAAAAATCACTGTGCTGGCTGCTTCTCAATTATGGCCAACAATTATGCTCTTTTCAGGAACATGACGAAAGTGAAGGTGAAGAAAATGAAGATGATATTCCGCAAGAAACCGTGGCTGAATACATTGTAAGTGAGCTAGCCGTTGATGGAATCACTTTTAACAATCCTACATTTAATGAAATACTCCAAAACTTTACCAATACTTTTGACGAGCATGGTCAAATTCTGAATTCAGATCACTTTGTAAGACAGGAAGGATCGGAAACGGTAAATGTGGTAGTAGATTTAGTTACTGAAAAACACGAGCTCCACGACTGGAAACGCCAGAAGATACATCTTCCGGAAAAAACGGCTTTCGTAAAAAGCTACACCGTTCAAGCAGTTTTGCGTTACAAGGAAAAGCGAATTAGTGACCTTATTCGTCAAATTCAAACTGATTTGAAAAACTCAGACAATGTTGCCGAAGAACTGGTTCTAAAAATTGAAACCTTTAATAAGCTTAATCAGCTACGAGCACAAATTGATAAAGAACTAAATCGCGTGGTGTAAGGCAGTCCATGAAACTATCTATTAAAAATCTGTTTGCGTTTCTATTCCCTCTATTGGTATGTTCACTATACCTACCACCCTTGTTTTACTCACTATTCACCGCATGTCTTGTAGTGCTTGCCATCGTTGCCTTGAGCAATGGGTATAAGTTTCATTACAAGCAGGCTTTGCCATGGTTATTTATTGGCTTTTTTCTGGTACATCTCTTCGGTTTTTTTCTAAGCAATGATCATGAGGAACTATTGAAAGCTGTGCAAAACAAGCTCAGTTTCGTTCTTCTTCCTTTTGTCTTGATGGTTTTTCAGCCCTTACTTACCCAAGTTTTTTTCAAGAGGCTCATCAATGCTTTCTTTTATAGCTCGGTAATCATCTCCGTAGTTTTTATAGCTATCTCCTTAAACAATCTAATAGACCAGTATCAAAATCTTCCTCCAGGCCAATCTCATGAAGACGTAAAATGGCTGCATCATTTTTACAGCTCTATACTCACCCATGGCTATATACACCGGAGTTATTTTGGACTCTTACTGGGTGCTGCCCTTTTTTCTAGCCCATTTATTATCCCTGATTCTAAAACTCATCGAGCCTTTTTTATAATGGCAATCGCGCTTCTTATAGTTGTTTTAATTCTTTTACAATCGCGGATGATTTTGGTGGCCTTTGCACTTAGTGCCTTACTTTATGTTGCCATAAAAATTATAAAAGGCCGCTCTGCCAAATGGGCGATTTACCTCCTTGCAGGAGTTATTTCCTTGAGTGTTTTCAGCTATTACTTTAAGGATTCTCCATACAATCGATTTAATCTAATTGCTTGGAAGGATTACTCTTTATCTGCTGAGTCAAGCGAGTTTACAGGAACCACCATACGTTTGGCTATTTGGGAAAACAGTATTGAACTAATAAAGCAGCACCCTTTACTTGGAGTAGGGTATGGAGAACTTCAGGAAAAGAGACTAAAGGTTTATCAGGAAAACAACTTTAAGATTGGTGAAAAAAAAGAGTTTAATAGTCACAATCAGCTTTTAGAAACTCAACTGGTGGCTGGTATTCCAGGTTCGTTTTTTCTATTAGCCATGTTTATTACAATTTTATGGATTGCCATCAAGCGGAAAGACACCCATCTCTTTATTCTCACGTCTTTTGTATTTCTAAGCATGCTTACAGAAGCAATGTTTGAGAGGCAATTGGCCATTTCCTTTTTCTGTACATACATCCTGGCGCTGGCCCTCGCAAAGAAAATTTCTACAAAAAGAAAAGAGCCTGCATAGTGCAAGCTCCTTTTTGCTTTATTAAAAAAATATAGTCTAGCCTACTTTGCTACAGATGCCGTTAACACACCTTCATACACGACTTTATTTTTAAGAACCTCTACTGCTTTCACTACTTCCCTATCCGAATTAAGCGCATTGGCTATTCGCCCTCTATCATAGTAATAGCGCGAAGCAATCTCTTCTTGAAGCAATCTCTTTATTTGATCTTTATTTGCTTCTAAATCATTATTCTGCCTTGATTCGTATCGCTTTCTTAGGCTCTCGATTTCGGGTTTTAAATCTGCAAAATAAGCTTCATCCTTAGCCGCTTTTTCCAAGTCTTCTAAGGCCTTCTCAGTTTCAGTATCATAATGAAACTCCTTGTCTTCAACCCATTTTACAAACGATGCGTACTCGGCATCACTCAATTTAAAATCACCAGCCGCAGGAATACTCTCATGTGCTCGTGTGTACTCGGTAGCCCAATCAAACAATAGCATCTCTTTATAAAGAGATATAATAATGGGATTCAAGTCTTCAGGCTCCATTTCTATGTCCGGATCAATTCCTCCTCCATCAAAAACTTTACGGCCATTGGCGGTAGTAAACTGGGTACGGAGAGAATCCGGTATTTTTACTACACTTCCATCTTCATCTCGCTCTGCGTAGTTAATTGCTTGGATACATCTTCCGCTGGGGGTATAATATTTGGCAATCGTCACTTTCAATTGTGCCCCATAGCTCAATTGACGAGTTTGTTGCACCAAACCTTTTCCATAACTACGCTGCCCAATGATAACAGCTCGATCATAATCCTGAAGGGTACCTGAAACAATTTCTGATGCTGATGCGCTGCCTCTATTAATCAAAACCGCTACAGGAATTTCAAGATCATCAGGGCTGTTGAGAGTCTTATAGGTCTTTTCCCATTCCTCCATTTTACCCTTTGTATCTACAACTTCCTTTCCTTTTTCAATAAAAATATTGGTAACGTTTACTGCCTCATTTAGCAGACCTCCGGGATTTCCTCTTAGATCCAGAACCAAGCCTGATAGTTCATTCTCCTTTTTCAATTCCTTAAGGGCGGCCTTTACTTCTTTACTAGCCTTATCAGTGAAGCTTGTCAGTACAATATAACCTACATTATCATCAAGCATCCCATAGTATGGAACACTTTTTACCTGAACATCTTCACGTTCAAATGTCTTGGTGATTACTTGCCCGGCACGTTCTACTTTTAAGGTAACCTCTGTTCCAGCAGCGCCTTTCAAGGCAGTGCTTACATCACTTGTCGATTTTCCGGTTATTGGTTTTCCATCCACCTCCAAAATTCTATCACCAGCCTTAAAGCCAGCTTTATCGGCTGCAAACCCTTCATAAGGAGTGGTTAACACTATTTCCTCACCTCGCTTTCTAATTGAGGCTCCGATGCCTCCATAATTTCCCGTAGTCTGAATTTTAAAATCTTCTACTCTTTCTTCAGGAATGTAAGTGGTATAGGGATCTAAAGACTCTAACATCGACTCCATAGCCTCAGTCATAAGCTCACCAGGCTGTGTTTCATCTACGTAGTAAAGGCTGACTTCCTTAAATACATTGGTGAAAATATCGAGCTGCTTACTTATCTCAAAATAGTCCGGCTTAAAGGCTACGGAAAATATCAATAGGACACCCACTAAAGATGCCAAGCTTAGTTTTGTGATCTTTTTCATGTGCTTTCGTAAATTATAGATTGAAGCTCTGAGTAGCAAAATAGGGAAAAACGAAGGTAAGATAAAAACGAGGTTTCCCTGAAATGATTGTCTTCAAATAGCTTTTTTAGCCTCCTGTAGTTTTACCAATAGCTTCTTCATACTTTTTTCCACCTCGGCATAAGGTGCAATTTCGGCCTTTAGATAAATAATCATTACCGCCAACTCCGAACCATCTTCCTCTAGCAAGGCAGCTTTTTGCAGCCTGAAGGCTTCGCGCAACCTCCTTTTTATCAGGTTTCGATCTACTGCTTTTTTTATTCTTTTTTTAGCAACCGATACTCCCATTAATGTGTTCTTTTCAGCTTTACCTAAAGGAAGATACACCGCCACCAAAGGGTAAGCCTTTACTGACTTTCCATTACTAAATAGTTCCGCAATCAATTTGCGACTTTTTAGTTTTTCGGCTTTACTGAGTGATTGCTTCATCTTACAAATAAACGAAATGAAGCCCTCTATGGGGCTTCATTATACATTGAAAAAACTATGTAATAAGTAAATTACTTCTTGTTTACATCCTTAATGTGTGCCTCCAAGGCCATAGTCATACTAGGTGCTTTAGGCGTTGGTGCCTTGATATCTAATCTGAGTCCTGCATCCTTCACTGCCTTGTGAGTACTGGATCCAAAGGCGGCAATTTTTGTGTCGTTTTGTTTAAAATCAGGAAAGTTTTCAAGCAAAGACTTAATACCACTCGGACTAAAGAAAACAAGAATATCATAATACACATCTGCCAAATTGGATAAATCGCTGGCAACCGTATTGTACATTATAGCCCGAGTATAGTCAATCTTTCCCTCTTTTAATAACTTGGGGATTTCTGGTTTAAGAACATCTGACGATGGTAAAAGGAATTTTTCGTCCTTATGCTTTTTCATTAATGGCACAAGATCCTTAAAGGTATTGTTACCAAAATAGATTTTACGCTTACGATACACTACATACTTCTGCAAATAATATGCAATCGCCTCAGAGGTGCAGAAATACTTCATTTCATTCGGCACTGTAAAACGCATTTCTTCGCAAATTCTAAAATAATGATCTACCGCATTACGACTGGTAAGGATTACTGCCGTATGGCTCTGAACATTCACTTTTTGCTTCCTTACATCCGCTGCATCTACACCTTCTACATGAATAAAGGGGATAAAATCTACCTTCACCTTATTCTTTTCTGCCAAGTCAAAGTATGGCGAATTCTCAGTCTGAGGCTCAGGCTGAGATACTAGAATGGTTTTTACCTTCAAAATAATGCCGTTTTGGGTTAGTTAATCGAAATCAATTTCTCTTATCTGTAAAGGCTTTGCAGCCAACTTACCAAAAAGATTAAGGGAGTGATTTCCAGCGCGCAAAGGTAAAAAATTTTATAGTACGATAATGCATCCATGCGCCAAATACTAATTGCATAAAACTGAAAGGATAGATAATATCCTCCGCATAGCACTATAAACAGTGCATAATAAAGCACTTGGTAGGCTTCTCCTCCAAAAATCATTGCTAAGCAAAGAGGAAATAACAGTACCCCCAGCCATGCTCGATAGGCAAACGATATATTTTGAGCCCTAGCAATTTGTTCGGTTTTGTTAAAAATCCATCCCACCAAAAGACCAATGAAGTTTTTGAACACAAAAAACAACAAAAGCACAACTATGAGTCGCAAGTACATCCTCCAGCCAGCAAGCACAGGAGGGACATGATGATAGGGGTGCAATACTAAAAAAAGCGCCAAGCCGAGTATTGCAAACGAACTCACTCCCAAACTTATATCAAAAAGCCCACGTCCTACTACAGGGCGAAAACCACCCTCGATTTCTGCCCTATTGGCATGAAAAGGAAGAATAGCAAAAGCTTTAAACCGCATTGGATTATACAGGTGAGCAGCAAGTAGCAAAACAAAAACGCCCAGCAAAAGCCAAAGCAACCAGTCTGTATGATGTATAGGTAAAGCGTGTTCCATTTCACGCAAATTTAAACCACTTTTATTACCAAAAGCATATCTCAGCCTTCAATATAAATACCTTGGTCAAGCAAACGCTGTTTGATTACATTTGTGAAAAATTTTTCAGATTCATGGCTAGTGATTTATTTCAATCTCCGGATTATTACAACTTAGACGAACTTCTTAGCGAAGAGCATATATTAGTACGAAATGCTACCCGCGACTGGGTGAAAAAAAGTGTATCACCAATAATTGAGGACTATGCTCAGCGCGCTGAATTTCCAAAACAATTGCTGAGTGGCCTGGCAGAGGTAGGTGCCTTTGGCCCTTATATTCCCGAGGAATATGGTGGTGCCGGACTTGATCAAATCTCCTATGGACTAATGATGCAAGAGATTGAAAGAGGTGATTCTGGAGTTCGATCTACCTGCTCGGTTCAATCATCGTTAGTGATGTATCCTATTTACGCCTATGGAAACGAGGAGCAGCGAAAAAAATATCTTCCAAAATTAGCTTCAGGAGAATTTCTTGGAAGCTTTGGTCTTACGGAGCCAAACTTTGGATCTAATCCTGGAGGAATGATTACCAACTTCAAAGACATGGGTGATCATTACCTATTGAACGGTGCCAAAATGTGGATCTCTAACGCACCATTTTGCGACATTGCTGTAGTCTGGGCTAAGGATGAATCAGGCCGCATTCACGGGCTAATTGTAGAGCGTGGAATGGAAGGATTTACCACTCCTGAAACCCACAACAAATGGAGCCTTAGAGCCAGCGCTACTGGTGAACTTGTTTTTGACAATGTAAAAGTTCCGAAGGAGAATCTCTTACCAAATAAGTCAGGACTTGGCGCACCATTAGGTTGCCTCGATAGCGCACGCTACGGGATTGCCTGGGGAGCTCTTGGCGCAGCTATGGATTGCTATGATACGGCACTGAGATATTCAAAGGAACGTATCCAATTTGGAAAACCCATTGGGGGATTTCAGCTACAGCAAAAAAAGCTTGCCGAAATGATTACTGAAATCACCAAAGCTCAACTTATGGTTTGGAGACTTGGTGTTCTTAAAAACGAAAAGAAAGCAACCTCGGCTCAAATTTCTATGGCAAAACGAAATAGTGTGGAGATTGCCCTAAACATTTGCCGCGAAGCGCGCCAGATGCTTGGAGGAATGGGTATCACGGGCGAGTATTCTATTATGCGACATATGATGAACCTCGAGTCAGTGGTAACCTATGAGGGAACGCATGACATCCACTTGTTAATTACGGGTATGGATGTAACTGGACTCAATGCATTCAAATAATGTTAGAACAAGAACTAAGAGATTGTATTAAAGAAATTCCCGACTTCCCAAAGCCGGGAATTTCTTTTAAGGACATAACCCCGATTTTGTCAAATCCGGATTTATGTAACAGGTGTGTAAATGCTATGGTGGAATGGGCAAAAAAGCTGAATCCGGGTGTAATAGCAGGTGTGGAGTCCAGGGGCTTTATGTTTGGCTTTGCTTTGGCACAAAAGTTAAACATCCCTTTTGTACCCATTAGAAAACCTGGAAAGCTTCCAAGGGAAGTATTTACCTGTAGCTATGACTTGGAATATGGATCAGCAACTTTAGAGCTCCACAAGGAAGATATAAAGCCTGGTACAAGAGTAATTATACACGATGACTTACTAGCCACAGGAGGCACTGTTGGCGCAGCTATCCAATTAATTGAAAGTGCTGGAGCTAAAGTAGTAGCTGCGCAGTTTTTGGTTGAACTTTCCTTTTTGAATGGAGACCAGGCTTTCACCAAAGAGGTCTTAAAGCATAGCCTGATTTCTTACTAGCGGTACACCATATGATGTGATGAAAAGTAAAAGCCGGCTCGTATTTCTACAAGCCGGCTTTTATGTATTGATAATTTCTGTAGACTAATAAACTTTTGCGCTATTTCTATAGCCCGAAAGGTTTACATACCAATCTGTACTTTGAACTCCTCCTGACTGCGCCCAGGTGGCAAAGTAATTATATGCAGTTACGATGTCTTGTTTTTCAATAGGATAATCGAAGTCACCTTGTACATTTATTGCCCAAGGGTGATTTTTCTCGCTCAAGTAAAACTTAGAGTTCGAAATTTGAGTATCATCCGCACCCACTCCAAAATAACTATTATTGGCCAAATCAGTTGGTTCATGACCAGCAAGATGTACTTCTTTACCACGGTCACCCCCAACAAAAATAAACGGATTGAAAGGTGCTGCACCTAATGTATTTTGAGAGATGGCTGTATTGAGCGTGATGGTGATGTCAATTGTATCTGGTGTCATTACTGCCTCTTCTTTAAGAGTATTCACAAATCTTGTACCTCCACCATCTTGTATTGTTTTGAAAGCATTATCAAATACTATTACGGTAGCCTTAGATTGCCCTTGCTCTGTGCCATTTGATGACTCATTTATAATGCCTTGAGTTAACATGTTACCACTTACTGATGCTACTGCCGAAGGCATACACTCCATCTGCACTCCAAAACCATTAATTAATCCAGCCCCGATTGCTTTTGTTGCAAACTTACCCTCAATCCTTACTACTTCATTATTGGCATTGGTAACCAAGGTGTAGTTATAACCTACTACTAAATCGTTAAAATCATAATCACCAGCATACGGCCATAAATCTTCAAAAGCGATAGTGGCAAACTGATTAGCCGATGGATAATAGATTGCTCCACTGGCAGTAGGGTCATTTGGATATAAATCCACATCATTTGCCACGCCATCATTATCATCATCAGCTATTTGAGGACTTCCATTTCCAACTGGGTTACAAGCGCTTGTAGCGATATATACGTTGCAAGATAAAGCTGCCGGTGCGTTGATTGAACCGTAGTTCGTCTCCACACCATCCACGTCACAATACTCCAAACTTCCATTTAACGAACCTCCTCCATTAATGATAGTTTTACCACTGATCTTCATTAGTGATGTAGCTGATCCCGAACCAGTAATGGAGTTATTAATGGTTGCCTCTGCACCTACTAACATTCCACCATCTTTCAAGGTAACCACACCACCGCCATTTACAGTTATTTTACCATCCACATTTACATAACCTTCAATGGTAATTGGAGCATTGAAATCCATTTTACCTCCAACCATCATTTTACAGGTATTCAAAGTATTTGAGGAACCATTCAAAGCTACATTTCCATCAATATCCAATGTTCCGTAATTATTCAGTGTCGAACTAACGTTCATGTTATCCTCAATTGTTACGGTACCGTAGTTATCCAGGTCGGCATTACTGTTTAAGTTGAGTCCTTTTTCAACTTCAAGTATTCCGTAGTTAGTCACTTTACCTGAAGGTGAAAAATTGTTTTCTAAAGTTAAGTTGGCATTAAAAACAGTCAGCTCACCGTTTGAGTTTACAGAAAGGTTTTTGATAGTAACATCTGCTCCATCCGTAATTTCAAGAAAAGAGCCATTATTAAGACTTATTTGATTAATGTCGGCCGTACCACAAATACGCACAGTTACACCACCTTTGTTAATATTTATATTTCCAGTTGTATTACCTGTAAAGCAATAAACCAAACCCGGATCATTTCCGTTTACATTGAGATTTCCTGAATGATTATTAATGGAATGATCACAACCTGAAGTGCAATTCGTGCTCACCGGGGCTGATTTTCTAAGGCTTTTATGGTTAGAAAAATCATAATCAAAGCTCCCACCATTTGTATTAACCGCGGTCATTACCGAGCTCCCATCAGGAAAGTTCAATACTGCATAAACCGTTTTTACCAAATTTGGGAGCATAACAGTTCCAACTAAGCTACCATTAGCTTCCAGAAATTTAGACTCGATTTTATCACCTCCACCGTAGGGTGAATAATCATATATATCCAACCTTAGTTTTTCTTTCCCCCAATGGCTAACATTGTTAAAACTATAGTCTACTCCTCTTGAGTTTTGATAATCAAAATTTGAAGGAACCACCATTTCTTCGGTGCTAGCCACGCTATTGTTAACTGATACAGTTTCGGGATCGTCTTTTTTACAAGAGAAAATTACAACTGACAGAGTTAGAGTTGCAAGCGAGAGCTTTATTAATTTCATAATAATAGTGAGTCATTAAAAGTTTCATGAGCGAAAGTACAGTAGACAATTGACCGAAACTAAAGAATTCGACCAATTGCAACATTTCATCGCTGTAGATTATTGTAGTACTAGTTGTACGTCAATAAAACCTCCGCCAAGTTAATCATTTTTAACCCACACACCACACTTTCCCTTTGACTGTGGGCACTACAGCGCTTTTTGGTTTCAAAAATATGTTTAAATATGAGAAGTCTAACTCATGCGAAATCAATAGCTAAAGATTTGGGAGCAACTAATTAAAGTGAAGCCAATAAAAATCAAAATAGATGTAAAATTGGTGTTCAAAAATTACCTAGACAGATTTTTTCTTTAGCTGTTTTTAATAAGTGTTGCATAAAATGAAACACTTTTGGAATACCCTATTAATGAAACCCTCTCATTAATCCCATGAATACGACTTAAGTCTTCTTTTTGCAAAGGAATAGGGCTAAAGCGAAACACCTTGTCTGATATGTTGTAATAATATCTCCCATCGGTAGCTCCTAGTACCAAGTATGGACTTACTATTACATCTGGATTTACTGCCCTAATAGCCCCTGCCAAAAAATGAAACTCATCACTAGCGTGATTAGAAATAGGTGAAGCTGATGTGCCAAAGTCATCATACAAAGTTACCTTCACTATTGTATCGGTGATAAGGCGTTGGGCGCGTGCCAAAATACCCTCTGGACTATCTCCAGGAAGCAAACGATAGTTTATCACTGCGCGCGCACGTGTGGGAACTATATTATCTTTTAAGCCACTATTAAACATAGTTACTACTTGAGTAGTATGAATGAGGGCTGCTCCTGAAGCTGACTTTTTATATGTATCAAATATCAAAGGCTTAAAAAGCCAAGTATTAGCAAAAGCCATCTTTTGTACAAATGGTAAATGTGGCCCTATATGGCTGATAAAGCCCTGAATTGGTTCTGAAAATCGATCCGGCAAAGGGTTCTCCTTCAGTTTAAAAAGTGCCCTGTTCACAGCTTCAAGAGCATTTATGGGTTCAGGCATAGAGCTATGTCCACCTGCCATATTCGCACTTATCTCTAAGCTCACATATCCCTTTTCACTTGTCCCAATTAAGGCTACCGTGCCTTCAACACCAGGAACAATCCCCGTAGCTAGCGTTCCGCCTTCATCAATTACCATCCATGCTTTGGTCCCCCGCTTTTCCAAAAGCTTAGCAATCCCCCCGGCACCTTCATCCCCGCCTATTTCTTCATCATGACCAAATGCAAGTATAATGGTCCTACTTGGCTTAAAACCTTGATTTAGCAAATTTTCGATTGACTCCATTATAGCCACCAAACTTCCTTTATCATCAATGGTGCCCCTCCCGTATATATAATTGTCCTTCACCTCCCCCGAAAATGGATCTACATCCCAATCTTTTTTTGAAGAATAATCAACAGGTACTACATCCATATGCGCTGCAAGCACCAGTGGCTTTTTAGATAAGTCAGCCCCGACCCAAGTGTATAACAATGAATGCTCATTCACCACTTCTTTATCAAGCTTACTATGTAAAAGAGGAAAAGACTGCTCTAAAAACGCATGAAACCCAACGAAAACGCTATCATTTCGCATTTCTCGTTTATGCGAAATAGTTTGATAACTTACTGCCTCAGACAGAATCTTTCCGTCAGAATTGATGGTCGTGGGGGGAATGGCTACCGAAAAATCAGGAGCTTTAAATTGAAGTGTATTAACCAGAATTACACACAGTAAAAGCAGGATACCTAGAGCCAGTATTAGAAGTATTTTTTTCATACTTCTAATATATAATTTCACAATGATTCGATGTAGAAAAGAAAGGAATGATTAACCACTAAATATCGGTGATAACGCCAGTTGACGATACACATTTCATCCGAAGATATTCACATAAAATAAAAGTCGGAATGCAATTGCTGAAAATCAATACCTAAAATTGACAAGCAACTTTTATAACTATAAGGCGAAATAGAGCGCCCCACCAACGATGCTCGTTATTAAAATAACTACCCCTACTATTTCTGCTTTTAGATTTCCCTGATTTTTAACAGTACCCATGATATTCTAAATTTTGCGTTTGGTTAAATGTAAAAAAAATCATCTAACTATCTGGTAATACGTTTCTTACGAGTATTTACTGACATATTTCCGCTACAAAATTAGCGCTATGTAAAGCACGGGAAGTTAATTTTATATGAACTTTATCTTAAGCTACCAATCGTAGGTAACGATGAGTGCGGTAGCTAATATGCCAACAATGATGAGTATCACCAAAGCTCTTTGGAGATAATCTTTACTTGTAGGCTTTGGCTTAGAGATTTTTTGAATCCGTTTGGCACGTTGCCTCACTATTCTTCTTCTTTCTCTGGGCATATATTATGAATTAATTTGTGTAAGTGTCTTGACTGTTTAATATACAAAAAATAGGTGAGCTATAAACCGAATATAGTAAGTTATGATGACATAAGGTTGAAAATTACACTTAAGATTGTAATAGTTTCAGTTAGCCAGCTAATACCGGTTATTGACAATTTAAGTGACATCATTGACGCCCGAATGTGAGGTGCGAAATTTATTTCCAAAATCGCAAATTATTGCAAGCCAAAACTACTTTCCACCCTGAGCGGAACCCATTATAATTCAGCTTAGGGTAGGCTAAATTTGTTTTTCATGCGAGAGAAAAAAGAATGACACCACCAAGTGTTTTGTTTATCCATAGCTATCTGTTCCAGACCCATTCGGTTTACTGATTTCAGGCAACCCAGAAATAGCAACATCCTTACCTACTAATTCTTTATCCCTTCTTTGATTTTTCAAGTTTTTGCTTAGCCACCCCTATGCATGCATTTCTACTCCTTAATTGGAGCATGAATGAAGAACACTCTGATATCCCCCATATCCAAAGCTAAATAGTTTTCATCCAGGTACAAGATGTCCCAGGTATCTTCTATTTTTCTATCCTTTGGGTTTATTAATAAAATGGTATTGTTATCCTTTATTTGGTATGGAACTGCTAACTCAGTGCCAAATGCTTCAGGATACTTTGCGTCAATCAGCTTTAATTGTAGCAAGTTATTATTTTGAAAATAATAGTAATCCGGCACCGCTTCGTTTATATCAGAAGTAGAAAGCATCCTTCCTTCTTCCATATAAGCAAGAGCTTCCCAGGGCGAGAGCGAAATGTTTTTCTCCGCATTTTTAATTACCACTCCATCGGTGGACGCAAGTGCCTTGTACATTTGTTCACGCGCTTTGATTGCCGCATCAGACTGCGCGTATATGCCAAAATTTATAAAGGAAAATATAGCGAAGAAAGTGGTCTTCATAGCCAACGAATGTAAGCCTTTTAGTAAAACAATACCGCTGGGGAGCAATGGTATCAGGTGACCTAAAATGAAACAGGCCACCCCGTCTCCACGTGATGGCCCTCGTCATGAAACTCTCTACTCTATAATCGTCTGGCTGCAAAATGCTTCCAGTATAGTTTTAAAAATGATAGCGTAAAGCCGTCTTCATGTTTCATATTTTTATTTCGTTCTCACGAAATACTGCCTCATTAAGGTGACTTGAATTCCTTAGGAGCTGGGCGAAGATAGGTAATTCGAATATTATTTTTGCCTGTACCTAAGCCTCATAAGCCTCTAGATCATTTTTAGGGTAGCTGATTTTCTAACTTAAAAATCCATTTTGGCTATTTTTCAAATAGATAAGCAAACCATTTTTTTATCAAAAAAAATACTCTGGTTTTTTCAACAATAAGTTTTGGATAAAAAAATGGCTGCCACCTTTCGGTAACAGCCAATTTTACAAAAATGAAACTCCGTATAAAACTATGATCCGCAGGCTTCGCAATCATCCGGATTGTCAATGGAGCAGGCAATCACTTCTTCATCAGAAAAGTTGTTTACGCGCTCAGCCATTTCAGCTACACGTTTTTCACCAAGGCTATTTGCCTTTTGCACACTTTCCTTTTCCTGAATTTTCTCCGTTTGCTTGCTATCGGTTACCGGAGTTACCTCAGCTTTACTTTGCTTTTGTACGGTAAACTTAATAGCATCACTTGCCGCTTTGGTACGCAAGTAGTACATGCCCGTTTTCAATCCTTTTTCCCATGCGTAAAAGTGCATAGAGGTGAGCTTACCAATGTTGGCATTTTCCATAAACAGGTTAAGAGACTGAGACTGATCAATAAACCAACCTCTATCCGCACTCATATCGATGATGTCCTTCATACTCATCTCCCATACGGTTTTGTAAATCTCCTTAAGGTTATCAGGAATGATATCAATATTCTGAATAGAACCGTTTGCACGGATAATGTCATTCTTCAAGTCTTCGCTCCACAGGCCAAGATCTACCAAGTCAATTAGCAAGTGCTTATTCACCACGATGAATTCACCTGAAAGTACTCTGCGGGTGTAGATGTTACTTGTGTAAGGCTCAAAACATTCATTGTTACCCAAAATTTGAGAAGTAGAAGCGGTAGGCATTGGTGCCAAAAGAAGCGAGTTACGCACTCCTTTTTCCATCACCTCCTTACGAAGTGTTTTCCAATCCCAGTTTCCACTAAGGTCATCTTCGCTGATGCCCCACATGTTAAACTGAAATTCACCTTTGCTAATTGGTGAACCTTCAAAAGTTTCATACGCTCCATCTTTTATAGCCTCATCTTTAGATGCACACAGGGCGGCATAATAAATGGTTTCAAAAATATCCTTGTTAAGCTGTTTTGCCTCATCAGAAGTGAAAGGCAGACGCAACCTTATAAAAGTATCGGCCAACCCTTGAACTCCCAAACCTACCGGGCGATGACGCATATTGCTATTACGCGCCTCAGCTACGGGGTAGTAATTACGATCAATAATTCGGTTCAAGTTTTTGGTTACCTTATAAGTAACATCAAAAAGCTTTTGGTGATCAAACTTACCATCTTCAATATACATTGGGAGCGCAATAGAAGCCAGGTTACAAACTGCCACCTCATCTGGAGCTGTATACTCCATAATTTCGGTACACAAGTTTGAAGAACGGATAGTTCCCAGGTTTTTCTGGTTGCTCTTCTCATTTGCTGCATCCTTATAAAGCATATAAGGCGTACCGGTTTCAATTTGTGACTCAGTAATTTTACCCCAAAGGTCACGAGCTTTTACTGTTTTTCTTCCTTTGCCTTCTTGCTCATATTTAGTGTACAGTTCTTCAAACTTCTCACCGTAAACATCACAAAGTCCCGGGCACTCATTAGGATCCATCAAAGTCCAGTCGCCACCTTCTTTCACGCGCTTCATAAACAAATCTGGTGTCCAAAGAGCATAAAATAAATCACGAGCGCGCATTTCTTCCTTACCGTGATTCTTTTTCAAATCAAGGAAATCAAAAATATCAGCATGCCAAGGCTCCAGATAAATAGCGAAAGACCCCTTACGCTTACCACCACCTTGATCTACATAACGAGCGGTATCATTAAACACGCGAAGCATTGGCACAATACCGTTGCTGGTACCGTTGGTACCGCGAATGTATGAACCGGTAGCACGCACATCATGAATAGAAAGACCTATACCTCCGGCAGACTGCGAAATTTTAGAACACTGCTTAAGTGTATCATAAATTCCATCAATACTGTCATCCTTCATGGTAAGCAGGAAACAAGACGACATTTGAGGCTTAGGAGTACCAGCATTAAATAATGTTGGAGTGGCATGAGTAAAGTACTTTTTAGACATCAAGTCATAAGTTTCTACCGCTGCTTCCAAATCTTCTTTGTGAATACCAATAGCTACACGCATAAGCATATGCTGAGGGCGCTCGGCAATCTTGCCATTTAGTCGAAGCAAGTAAGAACGTTCCAGGGTTTTAAATCCAAAATAATCATAACCAAAGTCACGATCATAAATCAATGTAGAATCTAAGTGAGCGGCATTCTTTTCAATGATTTCATACACATCATCTGCAATAAGGGGAGAATGTAATCCTGTTTTTGGATTTACATATTCCTTCAAATCTTTCATGGTTTCGCTGAAAGACTTAGTTGTATTTTTATGCAAGTTAGATACTGCAATACGTGCAGCAAGCTGTGCATAATCAGGATGACGGGTGGTCATACTAGCCGAAACTTCTGCCGCAAGGCTATCCAGCTCAGAGGTAGTCACTCCTTCATAAATCCCCTCAATCACTTTCATGGCCACAGTGGTAGGATCTACTAATTCACTCAAGCCATAGCAAAGCTTTTGTATGCGGGCGGTAATTTTATCAAACTTTACGGCTTCTTTTCTTCCGTCTCTTTTTAGTACGTACATAGTTTTTTTGGGTAATGGGTAGTTAGTATTGGGTAGTGAATGTTGAGTAATTGATGGCGGCAGAGCATTTTACTCAATACTCACATTTAAAAATCTGCATCAAACGAAATTTGCTGTGAATCCTGGCCTTGCACCACACCACTTTTTTGATACTCAGCCACGCGCTTTTCAAAGAAGTTTGTTTTTCCTTGAAGACTGATCATATCCATAAAGTCAAATGGATTGCTCACATTGTATTCCTTCTCACACTCCAACTCCACCAAAAGTCGGTCGGTTACAAACTCCAAATATTCGGTCATCAGTTTAGAGTTCATTCCGATAAGGTTTACCGGAAGAGATTCTGTGATAAACTCACGCTCAATATCCAAAGCTTCCATCAGAATTTGTCTGATGCGCTCCTTTGGTACTTTATTTATCAAGTGCTTATTATGCAAATGCACAGCAAAATCACAGTGCAGACCTTCATCACGAGATATAAGCTCGTTGCTAAAAGTAAGCCCTGGCATAAGGCCACGTTTCTTCAGCCAAAAGATAGAACAGAATGATCCGCTAAAGAAAATACCTTCAACCGCTGCAAAGGCGATAAGTCTTTCAGCAAATGAGTCAGACTCAATCCACTTAATGGCCCAGTCCGCTTTTTTCTTAATAGCAGGGAAGTTTTCCAAAGCTGTAAAAAGCCTGTTTCGATCTTCCTTATCTTTAATATAGGTATCGATAAGCAGAGAGTACGTTTCGCTGTGGATGTTTTCCATCATAATCTGGAAACCATAGAAAAACTTAGCCTCGGTGTATTGAACCTCGTTTACAAAGTTTTCGGCAAGGTTTTCATTTACGATACCATCGCTGGCCGCAAAAAATGCCAAAACATGTTTTATAAAATAACGCTCATCATCATTGAGCTTGTTTTCCCAATCCGTTAAATCCTGGTGCAGGTCAATTTCTTCAGCAGTCCAAAAACTAGCTTCTTGTTTTTTATACCATTCCCAAATATCGTGGTGTTCGATTGGGAATAATACATAGCGGTTTTTGTTCTCTTCTAAAATTGGTTCCTGTTGACTCATATTAGCTTTTGCTTTATATCGTTTGCTTAACTCTTTTCATTTGCTGGTAGTTAGACTACTTTTTAGAACCTTAACTTATTGAAAATCAATAAACTTTAATTCAAATTAATAGAGGTCAGTGTTCCAAACTATCAGCTTGCTTCACAAAGCTCAATAATGCACAAGCTGGAAACAAGAGGTAGTTCTTAACAATTATTCGCTTTTATTAACAGTGAAAAAAAGTTATAATGCTGGAAATTCAGTGTTTATCTAAGCTGGAAATTTTCCAAATAGAAATGACACGGATTACACACATTTAATCCACACCGATTGTTGATAACGTGAAGGTGAAATTTGGGATTGGAGAATTTGCAGTCGGCAGTTTTCAATTTGCAAACTGAAAACTGCCAACTATGGACTATGGAAAACTAAACCTTCCCCGG
The DNA here is from genome assembly GCA_030427285.1 of Bacteroidia bacterium. Taxonomy (GTDB): domain Bacteria; phylum Bacteroidota; class Bacteroidia; order Flavobacteriales; family Schleiferiaceae; genus Owenweeksia. The sequence continues at coordinate 3,362 of JAUHWX010000030.1, read as the reverse complement.
CCATTGCTCAGCAACTTCCTCAAGCTCTTTGTACCAATCTGGGCCATACTTACGCACAAGCGCATCTTTAGTAAACTTATACACTGGCACTTTTAGCTGCGCGCCCAAATCGCAAGCAGGGCTGCAGATTTCCCACTTATGGTAATTCACCGCATCATAGGCAGGATAGTTAGTAATACGAATAGGGTACAAATGGCAGGAAACTGGTTTGCGCCAATCTACTTTACCTTCTTCCCAAGCCTTTTCGATCCCGCACTTGGTCGTGCCTTTTTCATCAAAAATAACATAGGCACACTCAGCACCATTTACAAGCGGAGTCACCCATTCGCCATCCTCTGGATCTTCAATAGAAGTTCCCTGTGCTTCAATAGCCGCTACACCTTCCGGGCGGAGGTAAGGCTTTACATCTTCATATATTTCTTCCAGCTTCAACACTTCGCTATCTTCTAGCGGAGCACCAGCATCACCTTCTACACAGCACGCTCCTTTACATTTAGAAAGGTCGCACACAAAGGCTTTTTCAAGAATATCTTCAGAAATAAGAGTTTTATCAATGGCTATCATGCCGCAAAGGTAGTGAGTACTTTTATTGTTAAGCACGCAATTAAATTTGGATTCATCCAAAATTACCTCGCGCGATACAGAATATCTTTTCCTTCACCAAAACCAAGATTAAGTCCTATATATACCCTCAACTGTTTTGGGCCACCAACAGAAGTATCGTTAAAATCATTGCCCGCAGAAACATACACTGAGCGGTTTTCAGAAAATCGATAATTGGCCAAAGCATTGATTTTATAGGTATTCTCAAAATTATCATTCAAGCCCATCCTATATAAAGCCTCCAATGATATGCTCAACTTTTTGGCATCTAGTACAGCTCTTACACCAGCGTCAATTGCCCCCATATTGTCAATCAGCAGGGTTTGATTTTCGGTAGCATATATCACTTCATCATAAAAATAATAGCGGGCCGCACCTAAAAATGTCCATTGGTGCTTTTCATTTCCCTTTAGGCTGTAGCCAAAATTTGTCCATACGCCAGCACGGTACAACTTTGAAGAATCCAACTTATTATCTACAAAATCATAAGCACCACCAGCGCCCAAGTCCCACTTCCAGCCGTAGCGCACATACAGTTTTTGCATTGCTGCATTTAGTTCTTTTGTCAATTGAGGGTCTTCCGGCAAGGGGGTATCATCAAGCTCTTTTTGCCGTTCTCCAATAGCCTCCTGAGTTTCCTTTATCAAAGCCTTCACAACCTCATACCTTATCCTCACTTCAGCCCCCATCACACTATCCGATGGATATTGATTGCTAATTTCCTTTTTCTCTGTTAAGAACTCCTCCTTCTTTAAGTATAGATTTTGCAATACCGCATCACCAGAATTGCGCTCATCCAATGCCTTATTGTAGGCCTTTGCTGATTTTTCCAAAACAGCATCATACGCTTTACGTGCATCAGGATTTATTTTTCCTTCCAGCAAATTGGTTCGTAAACCTAGAGCGTAGCGCCAATTATCTTCAATACCACCAGCTCCACCTACCGTACCTAAAGAAACCTGTAAGTGCCTCCAAAGCCGCATTTTATTTTCGGTGCTAAACTCCTCTTCAAAATCTAGCTCTTTACCATTGGTCCACCAAAAAGGAGTGAATGCTATTCCAAAATTGGTAGGAAAAGTGGAAAAATTATCTGACGCATTTTGAATGGCTATTACAAACTCTGCTGCAGTGGCGGGCTTTTCGATTTCACTCGGGCTAGTTCCCATCACCTGAAACGCAGGAGTCACAGGTGTTCCCATCGCATCCAGATTTACTTCACGCAAAGTGTCTATTTGTGCCTTGGCGGCAAAGGGGAAGGTCAATGCAGAAATTCCAAACACAAGGATTAACTTTTTCATAGGCTTCATATTACTTGCACATCCAGTGAAAAACTAAACTCAGCACCTACACCCTGAGTACCTTCTTCCCAGGTTTTACCCACTTTATCTGATTGACCACTCACTAATATGGTATGCTGAATGTCCAGATCCGGGCGGCCATCACTTTTGTCAATCACATCCTTTACCATAGAATATACCCTAAACTCTTTATCCATAAAGTCCGCAGCACTACCTAGCTTTAAGTTTACCACATTACCCTGAAAGGAGGTGATTTGAGTAGTAACTTTTCCTCTGGAGAGCCATGAAACCACGGTGTATGAACTTTGACCATAAGCACAGTTTACCGTTAAGTAAATAAAACCCTCCCTGCCTGGCTCAAGGGTTTTCGCTTCAGATTGATGCTTCATAATAATTTAGATTAAAGGTTTAATTATCTTAAAGATAGTATTCTCATATCACAGCAAAAACTTCAATGAGCTATTTGCACAAAAAGCTACATATACATTGTCACCTTGTATTAAGAATATACTTTTGCCGAAAATTTGAAAACGAGCCAAAGTCATGACTTTCAGCATCAAAGAAATCATATCAGCCACAATGATCCTGTTTGCAGTAATTGATATAATCGGTAGCATTCCGCTTATCATTTCGCTACGAAAAAAAGTAGGTCATATACAGAGTGAAAAAGCAACCCTGGTAGCTGCTGGTATCATGATTGCCTTTTTGTTTTTGGGCGAAACACTTTTAAAATATCTGGGTGTAGATGTAAATTCCTTTGCCGTTGCCGGAGCTTTTGTGCTTTTTATCTTAGCCCTGGAAATGATACTTGGCATTGACATTATAAAAGGTGAAGAGGCTAAATCGGCTTCTATTGTACCCATAGCCTTTCCTCTAATTGCAGGGGCTGGCACCATGACCACGCTGGTTTCGCTGCGTGCTGAATATGAAATGGCCAATATAATTGTAGCCATTTTGATTAACTGTCTTATGGTATTTGTAGTACTTAAGAGTGCAGCCTGGCTGGAGCGTAAGCTGGGGAAATCAGGCCTGGATATTCTACGGAAAGTTTTTGGGATTATACTTTTGGCCATAGCCGTAAAACTTTTTTCTGCCAATGTGCAGCAGCTATTTAAATAAGATAAGCTCCACATCTATGAAGAAGTGGAGCTTATTCTAAGGATTCACTAAAAATCAACAAGGAAGCTTATTCAGCTCTTCGCGCGCCTCATCTATATCTTTTTGAAAGTCATCTTTTTCGCCTGCCGGAACACAGGACTTAATGTCTTCGGCCTCATCTAAATAATCATTGTAAGCCTTTTTGTAATCAAGGCATTTAGTTTGACTTGAATCTTGGGCATAGTCCGCTGCCGCCTGAGAAAGTGCAGTGACTTCATCAGCAATACGAATTGACCAAGTAAAGCCACAAGCCCCGCCCAAACCAAGAGGGCCGTCATCATCTTTGCTGCAACTAGATAAAAC
>JAUHWX010000029.1 GCA_030427285.1 Bacteroidia bacterium | reverse complement strand
TCCACCAGCTGCCTCAATGATTTCGTACATTTCTGTAAAATCATTCCACACCTCCTGAAGACTATCAACCCCAAAAGTAAGGTGCTTTATTTCTGAATTATTCTCCAAACTCTTGATAGATTCTACCAGATGATCTTTGGATTCATAAGAAAGATGAGAAACCTCACCTGAAATCGGTTTTTCTATGAAGCTAATAGAGGAATCGTTGATGAAAACTTTATACATTTGGCGCATGATTTTTGACAAAGAAATAGCCCGACAAACGGCCGAACAACTCCTGCAAATAAAGGCAATAAAATTGCAACCCGAAGACCCTTTTACCTGGGCCAGCGGATGGAAATCTCCTATTTATTGTGATAACCGTATAATCCTCAGTTACCCTATGGTGCGCAACTATGTGCGTGAACATTTGGTAAAAGCCATTGAGGAAAAATATGGCACACCAGATGTAATTGCCGGAGTAGCTACAGGTGCCATTGCCATGGGAATATTGGTAGCTCAGGAAATGGGACTACCCTTCGTATACGTCCGCCCGGAAGCCAAAAGCCACGGCCGCAAAAATCAAATTGAAGGAGTAATTGACTCTGGCCAAAGTGTGGTGGTAATAGAAGATTTAATTAGCACCGGAGGAAGCAGCCTAAAAGCTGTGCAAGCCCTTCGCGAAGAAAATGCTAAAGTGATAGGAATGGCCGCTGTTTTCACTTACGGTTTTCCGGTAGCTGATGAAAATTTCAAAAACGCTAATTGCGACCTTTTGACCTTGAGTGATTACAATCACCTATTGGAGCAAGTTCGTGACAATGGCTTTTTAGAAGACACCACTTTTGCCACACTTCAAGAATGGAGAAAAGATCCTTCCGCTTGGCAGGGTGTGTAGTTCTTCTTTTCAAAATTAATTTTAAATAAATCAGGCATGAATATAGAATCTAAAAAAGTGATCGTAAATAAATCTGCAACGGAGCTTTATAAGCAGTTGGAGAATTTTGAAAACTTTGGCAAAGCCATGCCTGAATCCGTTACCAAATTTGAAGCAGACGAAACCTCTTTCCTTTTTGGAATGAAAGGAATGCCAGAAGTTCGTTTGGTATTGGAGGAAAAAAATGAACCAGAACTTATCGCTTTTAAAGCTGCCAGCAGCAAACTAGATTTTAGCCTTGCTTGCCGCATTCGCCCCATTGATGACAATAGTTGCGAAGCCTACTTCGATTTTCAAGGAAAGTTCAATCCGATGCTGAGAATGATGGTGGAAAAACCTTTGAAGAACTTTATTGAAGTCTTGGCTGACAAGCTGGATACACTTTAATTTTTTGTCATGGTTTTCTGAAGCAAAACAGAAAACCCCGCCAAAAAAGGAAATAATTGAAACAAATTAATGTCCGCACTAAAGCACGGGCCAAAATCAAAGCTCAAAACTTATTTCCTTAAACTGAAATAACTGGGTTTCTCCGTTTATTTCAGCTTTTATGTGGCCATCTGCAAGCACATCTATTATGGTGGCCATTACCTTTTTACCTTCTATAAAGGCTGCCACGGTTTGTTTGTAGCCATACAAAAAAGCAAAATAATCCTGTAGCAAACCATACCTATCGCGCTGAAGTTGGTGATACCTCTTTTCCAACATTTCCAAAACCTTATTGGTAAAATATCTCATTTCCACCTCATGGCCTAAAACCTGACGAAGAGAAGTTGCTTTGTTAGTGTTTTTATCAAAAATGGTTTGATTCACATTCACGCCAATTCCTACCACAGAGTGCTGAATATTTTTACCCATAAGGGTATTTTCAATCAAAATTCCGCAAACTTTCTTTTTGTCAAAAAGTATGTCATTGGGCCATTTTACCTGAAATCCTGCATGAAAAAAATTGAGTGCATCCGCTACCGCAAGACAAACTGACATATTAAAATAGAAAGAATGAGAAGCATTCAGATAATGTGGCTTGAAAAACACGCTCATCAGCAGGTTCACTCCCGGCTCCGAAGCCCATGTATTGCCAATTTGTCCTCGGCCTGATGTTTGATAATCTGCGGTAACTACAAGTCCTTCTTGTACATCCTTTTTTCCAATCAATTCTTTAAGGTAATTGTTGGTAGAATCAAGAGATTCAAAATGAAGTCGGTGATGACCGATGAACAGGGTGTTTAAATGAGAAGTGCTTGCCATATTTACACACAAAGATAACTGATGCCGCTTGTATATTTTCTATTTTTACAGGCTGTGACCAAAACAAGTAAATGATCAAAGAAAATCAAAAAAACAAGTTCCCCGAACTTGTAGAAGCCATCAAGGATGGTATGGAAAATTTGAAGGCTTCAAATATCACCATTTTAGATCTTAGCGAGTTGGAAAATTCTGTTTGTGATTATTTTATTATCTGCGATGCCAACTCAAACACGCAGGTGAGAGCCATTAGTAATAGTGTAGAGGATAATGTTCGTAAAACTCTGAATGAAAAGCCATGGCATGTTGAAGGGCTTGATAATTCTCAATGGATTTTGATGGACTACGTACATGTGGCGGCTCACGTTTTTCAAGCTGAAACCCGTGATTTTTATGATTTGGAAGGCCTATGGGGCGATGCCAAAGTAACGGTGCTTGAAAACAATTTCTGATCTACTTTTTTAAAGAAACCATGGAAACAAAAGATAAAAAACAACTGGATAAACTAAAAGAACAGTTTTCCAAGAATAGTGGCAAAGGAGGCGGAAAGAATCCTGGCGGGCCTAATAAACGCTTCAATTTTTACTGGGTATATGCAGCCATTTTTATAGCATTTATCGGTATTCAAATATTTGGAAGCTTCAATCAGGCCAGCACCACAATAGACTTTAGAGAGTTTACCTCCATGGTAGAAGATGGTGACGTGAGCAAGGTGAAAATTGTGAATGAAAAGCAAATTCAAGTTTTCATTAGCAAAGACGCCATTTCTGAAAAAGATAAATACAAAGAGCTAAAGGATAATAATCTTGGGGCTGGGGCACATTACACTTTTGAAATGCCATTTGAAGCCTTCAATACAAACCTTCGCGAGTTTTATGAAGAGCACCCCGAAGCTGTAGAGAATAAGCCTGTAGTAACATACGAAGAACAAAAAGATTACTGGGGTGACATTCTCGCCTGGACTTTCCCATTCATCCTTATGATTGCTATTTGGATTTTCATCATGCGCAGAATGAGCGGTGGTGGTGGCGGAGCAGGTGCTCAGATTTTCAATATCGGTAAATCCAAAGCACAGCTTTTTGACAAAAACACGAATGTAAAAATCACCTTTAAAGATGTAGCCGGACTAGAAGGTGCAAAAGAAGAAGTTGAAGAGATTGTGTCTTTCTTAAAAGACCCTGAAAAATACACTAGCCTTGGTGGTAAAATTCCAAAAGGCGCATTGCTTGTAGGCCCTCCCGGAACTGGTAAAACACTTTTGGCGAAGGCTGTGGCTGGAGAAGCTAAAGTTCCCTTTTACTCTCTTTCAGGTTCTGATTTTGTAGAAATGTTTGTAGGAGTTGGAGCCTCTCGTGTTCGCGACTTGTTTAAGCAAGCCAAAGAAAAATCTCCTGCCATCATATTTATTGATGAGATTGATGCCATTGGTAGAGCTCGTGGTAAAAACTCTTTTAGTGGAGGTAATGATGAGCGCGAAAACACGCTTAACCAGCTTCTTACTGAAATGGATGGTTTTGCCACCAAAGAACACGTAATTGTAATTGCGGCAACCAACCGTGCAGATGTGCTGGATAGAGCTCTAATGCGTGCCGGCCGTTTTGACCGTCAAATATTTGTTGATCTTCCGGACCTTAATGAACGCAGAGAAATATTTCAAGTACACCTAAAGCCTTTGAAGCTTGCTGAGCATTTAGATACTGAATTTTTAGCTAAGCAAACACCCGGTTTTTCAGGTGCAGATATTGCTAATGTATGTAACGAATCTGCGCTTATCGCAGCTCGTAAAAATAAAAAAGCGATTGACCAGCAAGACTTCCTTGATGCAGTAGATCGTATTGTAGGCGGATTAGAAAAAAAGAACAAGATCATTACTCAGGATGAGAAAAATGTAATTGCTTACCATGAGGCAGGCCACGCCACCACTAGCTGGATGCTTGAACATGCTGCTCCACTGGTAAAAGTTACCATCGTTCCCCGTGGCCGTTCATTAGGTGCCGCTTGGTATCTTCCTGAAGAAAGACAAATTACCAACACCGATCAAATTTTGGATGAAATGTGCGCTGCCCTTGGTGGTAGAGCTGCCGAAGAAATAGTATTTGGAAAAATTTCTACTGGTGCACTTAGTGATCTTGAAAAAGTATATAAACAAGCCCGTGCCATGGTTACTGTATATGGACTAAATGATAAGTTAGGAAACATCACTTATTATGATAGCCAAAACAATGATGATTACGGGTTCAGTAAGCCATACAGCGAAAAAACAGCTCAGGTAATTGATGAAGAAATCAGCAAGATAATTGAGGCTCAATACATAAGGGCTAAAGAATTATTAACAAAGCATAAGGAAAAACTCTCTACGCTTGCTGAGCTTCTGCTGGACAAAGAAGTTATCTTTAAGGAAAATTTGGAGGAGATTTTTGGCAAACGCCCTTGGAAAAATCAAGAGGAAAAAATTCAGGAGCAAAAGGACATGGAAAAAAATGGCTCTGATGTGAAAGAATCTGACTCTGAAAAAGAAGAAATAACATCCGAGGGAGAAAATAGTTAGAAAAATCCTCGCACAACCTTAAAAGTGCTAATGGCGGAATCTAAGAAGAAGACCGGTTTTTTTGGTAAATTTCTTAATGTGCTAAGTGGAAAGCCTGAGGAGAATACCACTGCGCCCGAAACTGAAAGCTTATTCAGCAGCTCTAAAAAAGAGCCGGTTGATCTTTCCTTTGTAAAAAACTTTACCGCCTCTGGCGGTAAATTTCTTTATTGTGAGAAGGAATCAGATGCTTATGAATTTCTAGCCCAAATAGCCAAAGAATCACATCTTAACTCTATATTCTGCAAAGAGAGTAATCTAAAATCTATACTGCAAAATGCCGGTGTGAAAATTTTGGCTGATGATATTAAAAGTGCAGATGCATTCTGTTCATCGTGTGAATATCTGATATCATTTAATGGTGGTATAATGATTACCGCTAATCAGACAATGGGCATTAACTTAAGTGAACTCCCTGAAACCTTTATCACCGTGGCTCGTACTAGCCAGATTGTAGAGAATTTACGGTCAGGATTGACAGGAATTCGCAGTAAGTACCGAGGAAATATACCTTCACAGATCACCACAATAAAGGGACCTATAAAAGCCAGTTCACCCGAAGAAGCCGGGGGCAGCACCTGCAATAAGGAAGTTTACTTACTCTTACTTGAAGACCAGCAATAATGTCCAACATGTTCATACGCACCATTAGTGGAGTGCTTTATGTAGCACTTGTAATGCTCACCACTTTTAGCGGAGAGTTTGGTCAGGTTTTTTTGGCAGCATTTTTAGTAATTGCCGCCATGACAGAATGGATGCAGTTTGACAAAGGAGCCAAAGACATATCATTTCCCACAGCCCTTAGCATCGGTAGCATCTTTCTTTCCATCTATTGCTTTACAGGAATTTTTGATGTAGATATACAACAACTACGATGGCTAAAAGCCTTACTTATTGTGATGCTTACAACTTTGATGATGAATTTAGCATTCAATTCAAGAGACGTTCCAAAAAAACTCTTTCACACCATTTTTGGTTTAGTATACATTGGCTTTCCGCTAATAGTTTTACCCATGCTACCGCAGTATATGGGCGAAAACCAACCCTGGATGCTGGCTTCCGTGTTTATACTTATATGGTGCAATGACACCTTTGCTTATTTGTTTGGAAGAACATTTGGCAAACACAAACTTTATGAGCGTATTTCTCCCAATAAAACCTGGGAAGGCTTTGTAGGTGGTGCCATATCAGCACTTGTGGCTTCTGCTATTATGTCTCATTACCTTACTTTTATGCCCATGGTTGGCTGGGTAGGTTTAGGTGTAATCGTTTTAATATTTGGTACGGTCGGAGATCTTTTCGAATCTGCTCTAAAGCGTAGCTTTGGGCGAAAAGATAGTGGAAGATTCATGCCTGGTCATGGAGGTATATTAGATCGTATTGACAGTCTTTTATTTACCTTGCCACTCTCTTATTTTTACATCAGAATTATTGAAAATTTAGCCCAATGATAAGACTTCACGCAGAAGGAAAAACTATCCTCTTTAGAGCATTGCTCATCCTAGCCGTAATTAATGTTGCTGTGTTTTTGCTTTTTACCAATGAGTGGGTAGAAAACATTGTGCTGATTGTTTCAATCATCATTTACGCATTAGTACTTCAGTTTTTTAGAAATCCTAAGCGCTACCATCAGGTAGATAATAACCAAGTGATAGCTCCATGTGATGGCAAAGTAGTAGTCATTGAAGAAATTGATGAGCAAGAATATTTTAAAGACAGGAGAATACAAATCAGTATTTTTATGTCCCCTTTAAATGTACACGTAAATCGCTACCCTATTTCAGGAGTAGTAAAGTATGCTAAATATCACCCGGGTGCATATTTAGTGGCATGGCACCCAAAGTCGAGCTTGCTTAATGAGCGTACCTCTGTAGTGGTAGAAAACCCGGAAGGAACACCAGTAATGTACAAGCAGATAGCTGGAGCTTTAGCAAGAAGAATAATAATGTATGCCAAAGAAGGTGCAAAAGTATTGCAGGGTACCGACTCAGGATTTATTAAGTTTGGATCTCGAGTAGATATCATTTTACCGCTTGACGCAAATGTGTTGGTAAAAGTTGGAGACAAAGCTCGCGGAGGAGAGCAGATTTTAGCAGAACTAAAGTAAATTTGATGGCAAAGCTAGCAGTAATGGAGGACAAAAGTCTGGATACCGAATTTTGGAAGTATGTGGAAATTGGCAGCGGCCTTCCTCCTCAAACGGCAGACAACATGCTCATTGCTTACGCCTACTTTAAGCAAGGTACTATTGGTGACAATACTCATACCCGCCCTCATGAATCTTCCAACGTAATTGAAACTTTTAAGCATGATGCCTGGTATCGCCTGCAGGGTATGCCTAAAGAAGAAGCCATGCAAAAGTATATCGACACCATAAAGTCATTAGAGAAAGAAGGCGGTAAATAGCATGCGCCTTTAATCTGCCAAAACTTCCTTGGCCCACGTGAGGCCAACTTCCAATTGCTCTTTTAAGCTGAGTTCTGAGTTATCCAAAAGACGAGCGTCTTCCGCCTGCATCAATGGGCTGTCTTCACGGGTACTATCTATCAAATCGCGCTGCATAAGGTTTGCCTCCACTTCTTGCTTGGTTACATCCTTTCCTCTACGTATAAGTTCTCCATGTCTGCGTGAAGTACGCACCGCTTGCCTTGCTGTAACAAATATTTTGAGTTCTGCATCAGGCATTACCACCGTGCCAATGTCACGGCCATCCATCACCACCTCTTTTTTGGCAGCCATTTTTTGCTGAGCCTTCACCAAAAACTTTCGTACTTCCGAAATAGAAGCTACATCGCTCACATATTTTGCCACTTCAAGATCTCTAATTTCTTCCTCTACGTCTTCACCATTTAGATGTAAATCTGAGGCTCCACGTTCACGATTAAAAATGAACTCCAAGTGCATATCTTCAAGATAATCAGAAAGGTTTTCGGCAATTCGGCCATTTTTGATAAGACCATTTTTGAGTGCATAAAGCGTGACGCCCCTGTACATCGCACCACTGTCTACATAGCGATATCCCAGTGCTGTTGCTAAATCTTTGGCAAGTGTACTTTTTCCTGTGGAAGAATAACCGTCTACGGCTATGTTGATAGATTTAGGCATGACCCGCTTTACTTTTTAAAGTCGCCAAGATCAGTAACCAAACTAAAATTGTTGGCACCTCCGGCAACGTGATACATATTTCGAGCGTAGTTAATTCTAAATTTTGAAATTTTCAAGCCCAAACCAAAAGAAAATCCTGCCGATGTCCTTCTGGTGTCCAGATTAAGCTCTTGTCTTTTTCGGAAATTATACCCAAACTGAATATTGAAACTCTTGGTGGGCGCAAATTCTGCACCCACAATCATGTGTCTCAATATGTTATTCATTATACTTGGGTCATCTCTTTCAATCTCTCCGGTAAGACTATTTACTCTCACGTTATTAGGGTCATCATATCTAAGATCCCATTTTTGAAGTTGATCAAAAGTAAGCGACCACCTTAGCGGTAAGTGTTCAAATCTATTGCTTATTCCTAACTGTATTTCAAACGGAAGTTTTTCCCTTTGAGCATCATAGGCATTAAACTGAAATCCAATATTTTTTGCCACCAAGGCAATAGAAAATCTCTTCCTTGGAATTTGATACGTTGCCGCTAAATCAATTGCCATACCTGTAGATGAATAGGCTTCGAGTGTCGAGTTTATCACTTTTAAGTTGGCCCCAAAACTCCAGTTGGTATCTAACTGATATCCATAGCCAATAGTGAGTGCCACGTCTGCTCCACCAAACTCCCCGGCTCTAATTCCGATTGTGTTTGCTCTGTCAAAATCACCGTAATCTAAATACCGCAGACCTATTGAAAAAGTACCAATACTATCATAGTGCCTCGCATACGTAACGTCTCCTAGCAAAATATCACTTAGATAATCTACCATACTGATACTCACTTGCCCACTCATTTCTTTGTTGAGTAGCGAAGGGTTCCACAAGGCAAAATTCACATCTTGCTCCGTACTGGCAATAGCATTACCCCCTTGGGCAGCAACACGAGCCGATGGAACAATATCCAAAAATTGATAAGCATATTTCCCACCGATTTGGGCACTAAGGGTACCCGAGAAAAGAATAAGCAGCGATAGCAGTTTCTTCATAAATGCGAAAATATCTATTTATAGCTAATAGCAAGCTAAATATCTAAATCAGATTATACAACGCAGAAGGTTCAATTAAATTACCAACTCTCTATTTTAAGAGAGCTTTTTTTGCGCTGGCCATCTAAAACAAATAGCCTCATGAAATTCATGAGGCTATTTGATATGTATAGTCGAAAAGAGTGAAACTCTTTCAATGCGCTTTCCTAAGCTTGCTTCAAACCAATTGGCTTTTTATCAGACATGTCAATTGCATTTTTCACAGGTTTATCCGTCAATGCAAATTTTATTACATCCATCATATTCTCTACATAATGAAAGTTCAATCCTTCCAAATAGTCGGCACGGATTTCCTCAATATCCTTCCTATTGTCTTCACACAAAATGATATTCTCTATGTCTGCGCGCTTTGCAGCAAGAATTTTTTCTTTGATTCCTCCTACTGGTAGTACCTTTCCACGAAGAGTAATTTCGCCAGTCATGGCGGTTTTTTCACGCACTTGCTTTTGAGCAAATAGCGAAGCCAAAGAAGTTAAAATTGTAATCCCGGCCGAAGGACCATCTTTTGGTGTAGCACCTTCAGGGAAGTGAATATGCACATCCCATTGGTCAAACAGGTTGTAATTGATGTTAAACTCATCAGCGTGGGCCTTCAAATATGCCATCGCAATGATAGCCGATTCCTTCATCACATCCCCCAAGTTTCCGGTCACGGTAAGCTTACCTTTCCCTTTGCTCAGTGATGATTCAATAAAAAGAATAGCGCCACCAACAGGCGTCCAGGCAAGGCCTGTAACCACCCCTGCAATATCATTACCTTGGTATTTATCTTTATTAAAACGCTCTGGCCCCAGCACTTCCTTCACATCAGAAACCTTAAGCTTCTTAATATAATCTTTCTCCATGGCCACATTTTTGGCCGCATAGCGAGCCACTTTAGCCATCACCTTATCAAGGCCTCGTACACCTGATTCACGGGTATAGTTATCTGCAATATATTCAAGCACTCGCTTGTCTACAGATAAATCCTTTGGCTTAATGCCGTGCTCTTTAAGCTGCTTTGGTAAAAGGTGTCTTTTCGCTATTTCCACCTTCTCCTCTATCGTGTAACCATTTATTTCAATGATCTCCATTCTATCGCGAAGCGCGGGGTGAATAGAACTCAAATTATTAGCAGTAGCAATAAACATCACCTTACTCAGGTCATAGCCCAACTCAAGGTAATTATCATAAAATTCACTGTTTTGCTCAGGGTCAAGCACCTCAAGCATGGCTGACTGTGGGTCTCCATGCCCTCCTCCAGTTGCTAGCTTATCTATTTCATCCAGCACAAATACCGGATTCGATTTTCCGGCTTTCTTTATACTTTGAATCAATCGGCCAGGCATGGCGCCAATGTAGGTTTTGCGATGTCCACGTATTTCTGCTTCATCACGCATTCCGCCAAGAGACATACGTATATACTCACGTCCCAAAGCTTCGGCCACAGATTTTCCAAGGCTGGTTTTACCAACTCCCGGAGGTCCGTATAAGCAAAGAATTGGTGCCTTCATATCACCCTTTAGTTTAAGTACAGCCAGGTGTTCCAAAATACGCTCTTTTACTTTTTCCAAACCGTAATGATCACGGTCTAGTATTTTTTCCGCTTTCGCTAAATCAAAAGTATCCTTTGAATATTCATTCCACGGCAAATCGAGCATAAACTCCAAATAGTTTCGCTGGATGCTAAACTCAGGAACCTGTGGGTTGATGCGCTGAATCTTTTTCAATTCCTTTTCAAAAACCTCCTTTATATTTTCCGGCCACTTTTTCTTTTCAGCACGGGCACGCATTTCTTCAATCTCAGCCTCTGAAGTATTTCCTCCCAGCTCTTCCTGAATCTGCTTCATTTGCTGGTGCAAAAAGTATTCACGCTGCTGCTGATCAAATTCAGTTTTTACCTTGCTTTGGATCTCATTCTTCATTTCCAACATGCGAAGCTCATCATGCAGATGCTTCAGTACCACATTGGCGCGCTCCTTCATATCTCTTATTTCCAAAAGCTCCTGCTTCGCATCCACATCCAAATTCATATTGGATGAAATAAAGTTTAGCAAGAAGGTATCGCTCTCAATATTCTTTAAGGCAAAAGCCGCCTCACTAGGAATGTTTGGCGATTCCTTAATAATCTTAAGGGCCATATCCTTAATAGAATCAATAAGTGCCGCAAACTTTTGATTGTCTTTACGCACTTTCTTTTCAGTAAGAATAGTTACACGGGCCTTCATATAAGGCTCTTCTTCTGTTACCTCTTCTACTTCAAATCGCTTTTTCCCCTGAATGATTACCGTGGTATTCCCATCAGGCATTTTAAACATTCGCACGATGCGAGCAACAGTTCCTACACCATAAATATCCTCCTTTCCAGGGTCTTCATTATTGCCATCTTTTTGGCTCACTACGCCAATCAAGGTTTTATCCTTATTGGCTTGTTGCAAAAGTTGAATTGATTTATCGCGACCTGCGGTAATAGGAATTACTACACCTGGAAAAAGCACTGTATTTCTCAATGGTAAAATCGGAAGTGTCTCTGGCACCTCTTCCTTCTCCATGTTATCCTCATCATCATGAGTCATTAACGGAATAAATTCCGTGTCTTCGCTTATCACCTGATCCAATGACAAGCTGTCCATATCAAAAATATCTCTGGATTTCATTCTTTGATTTTTTGAGCCATTATGTCACGCAAAAGGCGCAACCTTAATAGAGCCCTATGTAAGTCAATTGGTATGCCAAAAGGCCTACCTAATTATCGAGAAGCCTTGGTAGTATCGTAAACATGCTGAAGAATAGAACGTTCGTTTTCATCAAGATCTATTTTTCTGCGCTCCATTACCCTTCCGGCTGTGGCCAGGGCTTTGTCTATTTTATAATCTACAAAACCACCTGAACCACCCCAACTAAATGATGGAATAAAGTTGCGGGGAAAACCTCCTCCATAAATATTGGCACTCACGCCAACCACGGTTCCTGTGTTAAACATGGTGTTGATTCCACACTTGGAATGGTCACCCATCATAAGACCACAAAACTGAAGGCCTGTTCGCTCAAAGCCACCGCGAACGTAGCTCCAAATACGCACTTCATCATAGTTATTCTTTAGATTAGAATTGTTGGTATCAGCTCCAATGTTACACCACTCTCCAATAACTGAGTTACCCAAAAAGCCATCGTGCCCCTTGTTGCTGTAGCCAAATATTACCGAATTATTTACCTCACCGCCTACTTTACTGTGAGGTCCAATAGTAGTAGGGCCATATATTTTTGCGCTAAGCTTAAGTTGAGAGTGCTCGCCCAAAGCCAAGCCTCCTCTTATCACAGAACCCTCCATTACCGAACTATCCTTTCCTAAATAGATTGCTCCGCTTTTGGTGTTAAATACTGCACACTCAGCTTCTACCCCTTCTTCTACAAAAATGCGATCGCCAATTACCGTGTTGGTTTCACTTAATGGCTGCGACTTTCTTCCTTTGGTGATAAGGTCAAAATCAGCTTCAAGCTCTGCTCCATTCAAAGAGAATATTTTCCATGGACGATCAATAAGGTTGAAATCGCCACCAAAACTCACTGCTTCAAGGTTTGACTCCAAATCCTGACCTTCCAACTTTGCGGCAAGCAAGATATCGCCAGCTACAAGCTTCTGCCCAAGCTTTAGGTCGGCTACCGCTTTCGCTAAAGCATCATTCGCGCAGAGCGCACCGTTTATATAAAGATTTTCAGCACCAGTATTCATTGGGTATTTACCCTGAAGGTACTCTTCCGTTTGCCATGAATAATTTCCCTCAATACGCTTTTCCCACTTTTCCCTTAGGGTAATAATGCCTATTCTGATTTCAGAAACCGGACGTGTAAAAGTGAATGGTAGAAGGTGATTGCGTGACGGGCCGTCAAAGAGTATAATATTCATGCATGCTAATTTTAATAATCGAAAGGGCTAATTTAACCCAGATTCTACAATAGAAAATCTATTGAACCTTGAAATCACCGCAAAACCTGGATATAAATAAAAAGGAAGTGGAAATACCTATAAAAGCAAAACCCCGACTAATAAAATTAACCGGGGTTTAAAATTTATGCTAAAAGCAAAATGCTACTTTTTGAACTTCGAATAACGGTTGCGGAACTTATCAACACGTCCAGCGGTATCCACAAGCTTAGTTTTACCAGTATAAAAAGGGTGAGAAGTTGCCGAAATTTCCACTTTGAACAATGGATATGTTTCACCGTCCTTTTCAATTGTATCCTTAGTCTCTAAGCATGAGCGAGTAAGGATTTCTTCACCGGTGCCCATATCTTGGAACACTACAAAGCGATAGTTGTCTGGATGTATGTCTTTTTTCATAATACTTTAGTTTCTTTGCGCTAGGATTTTGCCCAGCCTTTTAAAGGGCTGCAAATATAGGACAAGCTATTTTTATAGACAACCTTTTGATTTAAAGAATTTCACCCCTCAAAATATTGGTCATACTTGGCCGTTTCATTAAGATGAAAAAACTTTTCCTTCTCATCGTATTTATTGGCCTGTCGTTATATTCTTGCCGTAAAGATTCGCCCGTAGCCAGCAGTGGAGTGCAGCTCCGTTTTTCTGCCGATACTGTTTTTCTAGATACAGTATTTACAACTATTGGCTCTAGTACCTATAACCTTAGGGTATTCAACCCCAGCGAAGACAAAGTGATTCTAGACCGTGTGTACATCAACAATCCCGCAGGTTTTTATTCCATGAATGTGAACGGGACTGCCGGTAATGATTTGAAAGATGTAGAAATTTTAGGTAAGGATAGTATCCACATTTTTGTAGAAGTAAAGCACAACAAGAAGCCTACTTCACTAAACTTTATTGCAGAAGACGAGATTATTTTTGAAAACAAAGGGACTACACAAAGTGTAAAACTGATCACCACCGTACGTGATGCCTACTTCCATTTTCCAGATAAGTTTGTGGTTGTTAGCGGATCACCGATTCCTTATTCGATAATAGCGCGCGAAAACATTGATACCACCTGGCCAAATGATAAACCTCATGTAGTTTATGGATATGGTGTAGTGGATGAAAACGCAACGCTCAATATATCCGGTGGAACAGAAATATATTTTCATCAAAATAGCGGAATGTGGATATTTGAAGGAGCTACTCTAAAAATTGCTGAAAATGCCATATCTGGCATTGGAGATTCAGTAGTTTTTGCGGGAGATCGATTAGAACCATTTTACGAAGATGTGCCCGGGCAATGGGGTGGTGTGCTTGGAGGGATTTTTATCCAGGGAAATAGTGGAAACCACATCATTAACAATACTGTAATAAAAAATGCCACTACAGCACTTAGGCTGGATAGTAATGTAAACTCTCTTACCACACTCACCAACTCGTACATTCTCAACTCCTCGCGGGTGGGCATTTATGGTGGTTTTGGTAATCTAAAAGCAGAAAATGTAGTGGTAGCTAATGCCGGTGTGCATCTTTTATACGCATTTGGCGGAAGCTATGATTTTACAAATTGCACTTTTGCCAATTATTGGCAAGGGAGCACACGTTCTGGTGGTGGAGTTACCCTGAGCAACTACTTAGAGCTGGTGGACGAAAACAATACAACCTACCGGCTAGTGAGAGATTTAAATCAGGCAGATTTTAGCAATTGTATTGTTGTTGGAAATAATCAAGAAGAGCTTTCTATACTAAATGATAATAGCGGAGTGCTCAACTATTTTTTACAGTACAGTATGATTGATGTGTTTGATGATCCAGCGGACAGGTTGTATGATGTAAATGACCCCAATCATTTTCAAAATATATTTCTAAACAATACTCCGGGCTTTGTAGATGCTTCCAGAAATATTTATATGCTGGATACAGTTTCTCAGGCTACGGATCAAGGCACTACTATTAAACAAACCCCAATTGACATTATTGGCTACCCACGCCTGGATGGACAACCCGACTTAGGCGCTTTTGAGAGAAAGTTTTAGAAGAGTGCTTTACTAAAACAGATATTGATTCCGCCATAGCTGTCGTTTTTGCCACCAAGACCAGCTGTCTTATTTAAGATTCCGTCTAAATTGTCTGCACCAGAATTATGCAGTTGCACACCTACGGTAAGAATGTAATCATAAGAAACCCTGAACTTAACTCCTGTTCCAGCAAAAAAGTTAAGACTACGATAGGCATCAGTCTCCACTTCAAATTCATCAGGATATGTTTTTGACGCATTTGGGGTTGGATTAAACGCCAAAAATCCCGCTCCTGCTCTAAGATAAATGGTAAACTTTCGGTCCAAATGATATTTTCCAAACTTAATTAGGTTCACTTCAACAAAAGGATTCACCTGAAACATATCAGTTTTTACCGATAGCCCTCTTGTTTGGTTTTGATGATTCACATCATCGGCCACCGTCCAACCGTAGCTAGCCATTACTCCTAAAGCAAACCAATCATTAAAGTGGCGTGCTCCAAACGCAGTGAAGTTTGGACGAACCTCATCAATAAGAGCACTAGCACTAGTTGTATTGGCTATTTCACTCTTTTGGTTGAGTGTACCAATGCCTATTCCAAACTCTGAATAAGCCGTTCTAGCTTGTCCAAACAAGCTTACCCCTGCAAATAGCACCAATAAAAAAGAGCAAAGTTTTTTCATCCTATTATTTTTTATCTCTCAAAAATACATAATTACTGTCAGTGGATTCTTTCGCGTCAAAATAGTATCCCTCCACATCAAATTTTTTCAAATCCTCAACTGTGGTAATTCTATTTTTCACAATATAATCCGCCATTAGGCCCCTGGCTTTTTTTGCAAAGAAGCTAATTATTTTAAACTTACCATTTGAAAAATCCTTGAACTCAACATTCAACACCTTATTCTTCACCTTTGCTTTTTCTACAGCCTTAAAGTACTCGATGCTAGCAAGGTTTACAATAAGCTCTTCACTACTAATATTTTCCTTAAAGTAGGCTTTTATCTTATCCTGCCAAAAGTGATACAGATCTTCTCTTCGTCCCACCTTTAGCGAAGTTCCCATCTCTAACCTGTAAGGCATTATCAAATCCGAAGGTTTCAAAATACCATATAAGCCTGAAAGAATAAGAACATGCTCATTGGCAAAGCTCATATCCTTTTCATTCCAGTTTTCTGCTTGCAAGCCAACATACACGTCACCTTTAAAACTAAAAACCGCTTGCTTCACATTTTCATCATGCTCTACATTCCACTGCTGGTTGCGGTCATAATTTAGCGAAGCCAGCTGTGAGCTAATATCTTGAAGCTCCATCAGTTTTTTCCTGGAAACTTTCTTGAGCTTGGCATTTACCTTTTTAGACTCTTCTAAAAATACAGGCTTGGTAGCCTCCCCTATTTGCACATCTTTTTCAAAGTCAAGGGTTTTGGCTGGCGAAAGAAATAATATCATATAGTATAAACTAAAAAAGGTGCCCCAAATTGAGACACCTTCAAAATTAAATTTTTTAATGAGTTTACTTATCCGCTACATTATTTTCTTCCAACTTCCAGCGATTAGAGTTTTGAAGATAATTATCAGCATAAACTAGTTCGTACATTACTTCGCCTTCATCAGACCATACAAACCATTTTCCTTCTTTTTTGCCGTTTGCGTAAAAGGCTTCAATCTTCACGCTTCCGTCTCTATTATATTCTACCCAGCGGCCATCGGCTACATCATTTACAAAAGTTCCTTGCTCCCTCACTGCTCCATTCTCATAGTAGCGAGTTACCATTATTTTATCTCCTTTACGGGTATATTCGTCTTTTACCTCTTGAGCTTGGGTAGGCACTGCAAACAGGAAAACCATCATTACGCTCAATATTTTTGTCATTGCTTTCATCTGTTCCTGATTTAAATTATTCTTAACAAATATACCCAATAATTCACTTTGAGTAAACCTTTTCTTAACATTGAGGTAACATTAAAAAACCAAATCACTAATTACCAATGATTTAACCTCAAAAACTTAACATTAAAACCTAAAAACTTAACATTGGAGCCTACAAAAAAAGCCGGATGTTGCATAAACACCCGGCTTTTGTATGTATTGTTTGTTAGTTTCTAAAGACTAATCTTCACCTAAAAAGGCGTAGCGATAATCAGTAGGACTAACAAAAGTTTCCTTAATAGTACGTGGGCTTACCCAACGCAATAGGTTCAGCATAGAACCTGCCTTATCATTAGTTCCTGAAGCTCTACCTCCACCAAATGGCTGCTGACCTACAACAGCTCCGGTTGGCTTGTCATTGATGTAGAAGTTACCGGCTGCATTTCTTAAGCGATGTGCAGTTTCAGCAACCACAGCTTTGTCTTTGCAGAAAAGAGCACCCGTAAGACCGTAAATAGAAGTATTGTCTACCAACTCAACAGTAGCGTCATACTCATTCTCGTCATATACATATACTGTAAGTACTGGTCCAAAAAGCTCTTCGCACATGGTAGTGTACTTAGGGTCTTTTGCCAAGATTACAGTAGGCTCAACAAAGTATCCTACAGACTTATCATAGTTACCACCCGCAATGATTTCAGCATTTGCATCATTTTTGGCACCATCAATAAATGAGGCCAGCTTATCAAAAGAAGCTTCGTGAATTACTGCATTTACAAAGTTGGTAAAGTCTCTGGGAGTACCCATTTTGATATCTTTCAAGTCAGCAATCATGTACTTTTTTACATCCTCCCACATGTTAGAAGGAATATAAGCACGAGAAGCCGCACTACATTTTTGCCCTTGAAATTCAAAAGCTCCACGAACCATTGCAGTAGAAACCTGCTTAGCATCAGCCGAAGGGTGAGCAAGAATAAAATCCTTTCCTCCGGTTTCTCCAACTATACGTGGGTAAGTTTTGTACTTGTCAATATTGTTACCAATGGTCTTCCAAATATTTTTGAAAACTGTAGTACTTCCTGTGTAGTGAAGTCCAGCAAAATCTTTGTGACCAAATACGATATCAGCTGTTTCCTGAGGATCGGTGGCAATCATATTGATTACTCCTGCAGGCACACCCGCTTCAGTAAAAATTTCCATCAACACATGTGCGGAATACATTTGGCTGTAAGAAGGCTTCCAAACCACGGTATTACCTAACATGGCCATAGATGTAGGCAAGTTTGCCGCAATAGCGGTAAAGTTAAAAGGAGAAATCGCGAAGGTAAATCCCTCTAAGGCTCTGTATTCGGTTCGGTTCCACACACCTTCAGAAGACTCTGGCTGCTGGCTATATAGCTCAGCCATATACTGCACATTAAAACGTAAAAAGTCAATTGTTTCGCAAGCTGCATCAATTTCAGTTTGCATTGCATTTTTACCTTGACCAATCATGGTAGCCGCATTGATTCTATCGCGGTAAGGTCCGGCAATAAGATCTGCTGCTTTTAAGAAGATAGCAGCTCTGTGCTCCCATGGTAATCTTTCCCAGCCTTCTTTAGCAGCAAGTGCAGCATCAATAGCCTGATGTACATGATCAGCAGTACCTAAGTGGTAAGAGCCTAAATCATGTTGATGATCTTGTGGAGAAATTACGCGCTGCATGTTACCGGTAGTTACATTTTTGCCACCGATAACCATTGGGATGTCAAGCTTCTGGTTCCATATTTTATCATAGGCTTTTTGTAAGCTCTCGCGCTCTGGGGTGCCTGGTGCATAAGAGTTTACCGGCTCATTTACCGCTAAGGGAATATCGTAATATCCTTTGGACATATCTCGTTGATTTAGAAATTAATAAAGTGGCCACAAAATTAGTATTCTAATGAGGACTGGCAAGTGATAATACTATGTTGATTACCTCCGTCTATGAAAGACTTTATTTTCTCTTGTCTTCAGGGTGTGTTTTTACCCGAACTGCTTTTAGCATTTCTCCTTTAGGTGTCAGTCGGATGGCCGAAAGATACTTTTTCGTCCATGCACCAGTATCTATATACCAAGCATTTTCACGAGGCACAAATACGGGCTTATCGCCAGAAACGATTGAATGTCCTTTTACCTGAACTTTTTTAAGACACTTTAAAGGCCCTTTATTATAAAGCACTCCGGTTTTATTATCAGCTGAATAGGGATTGATGCAAGTTTTAGAAACACCAGCATGGGTGATAAGTACCTCATCATTTTCCCACCCTAAAGGTAATTTTGATAGCCATTTCTTCAGCTCTTTTACTTGAAGTCCGTTGGCCATTGCATCTCTTTGCAATAAAGCATTTTCTAAATCACGGGGGTGCTCCAGGCTATCTTTCACAAAATGCTGCTCATGGTTGCCTCTAAGCATGATTACATAATCACCATGTTTTTCCTGAAGCTCTTGCCAATACTTGATGCATAATATAGAGTGTGGACCTTTATTGACCATGTCACCAAGCTGAATAAGCAGCTCATTTTCTACATCCCAATGCTCATCCACAAGCTGTTTCAAAGTATGGTAGCATCCATGAACATCGCCTATTACCAATAAATTCATTGGGAATAATAGCTTTTTAGCTATTCAACATCACTGGCATAACCAGCATCAAAATATCTTCCCCTTCTTCTAGCCCATCATTTGGCAAAATGATACCTGCACGGTTAGGTGCTGACATTTCCAAAGTCACACTGTCCGAATCAAGGTTGGTAAGCATTTCATTAAGAAAGCGACTGTTGAAGCCAATTTCCATATCCTCACCATTGTAATTACACTTAAGACGCTCATGTGCTTTATTGGAGAAATCTATATCCTCTGCCGAAATCTGTAATTCAGAACCAGCTATCTTTAAGCGAACCTGATGGGTAGTTTTATTGGAGAAAATAGCCACACGCTTAGCCGAGCTAAGAAATGTAGTACGCTCAATCTCCATTGTATTTGGATTTTCTTTGGGAATTACCGCTTCATAGTTTGGATACTTTCCATCAATCAGCCTACAGGTAAGTATGATATTTTCAAACTCAAAGCGAGCGTTGGTTTCATTATAATGAATTGTAACCTCCTCACCGATTGAAGCCAAGGTAGACTTCAAAATAGTAAGTGGCTTACGCGGCATGATAAACTCAGCGGTATGATCACTCTTCAAGTCATTTCTACGATAGCGAACCAACTTGTGCGCATCTGTAGCTACAAAAGTTAAATTCTCGCTACTAAACTGAAAAAATACTCCTGACATCACAGGACGAAGCTCATCATTACCCGCAGCAAAAAGCGTTTTGGTAATAGCATTGGCCATAATCTCTCCCGGAATCACGGTAGTGCTAATGTCTTCCATTTCCGGAAGTTTAGGAAACTCCTCTCCCTCTACAAAGGCCAGTGTATATTTTCCATAGTCAGAGCTCATTTCCAACATATTGGTTTTGGAATCCAATACAAAGGTTACGGGCTGCTCAGGCAAGGCTTTTAGTCCATCAAGTAAAAGGCGTGCAGGTATAGCTGCAAGGCCTTCATCTTCGCTATCTACCTCAAGGGTAGCGCTAATAGTGGTTTCCAAATCGCTGGCAGAAAGATTAAGTTGATTCTGCTTTAGATCAAAAAGAAAATTATCCAGAATGGCTAATGTATTGTTGTTATTCAATACTCCTCCAATAATTTGCAGTTGCTTTAATAAGGCTCCGCTGGAAACGATAAACTTCATTGGGCTAAATATTTAATTTACCTCACTTAGGTGAAAAGCAAATATAATTTGATTTACGTGCCTAGGTGGCTTTTTGTTTTCAATTGTTTTTAACAAAAACTAAGGGTTTACAAAGTATTCTATTGGCTTAATTATCTCAGCCAAACCAGCATACTGAATCAGCACCATATCCTCCTTGTTTATAAATCCATGCATTTTATCCGGATCATATTTATGCTCTATACCCGCATCATTAGTCATGCCTTCGGGTGCCTTAATGTGGTAGCCCTCCAGCGATGTCGTTTTTCCATTTGTATCTTTCACGGTAATTTCAAATACCGGGTTAGAAGCCAAAAGAGAATCGCGCCTTGCATAAATAGGATCTGTGGGCAATATAGCTCCTTCATACATCATGCGAGCCGCAGACCCGATATACAAACGGGTCTTTACCATGTCTGCATTTTTTAAAACTCTACCTGATGATAATTGAGTAATGAATATACTATCTGGTGAAAACATTTGAATCTTGAATGATGAAGCCGAAGAATCGGGATACACCATACTTATTTCTCGTATATTTCTAGGATCCATCCGTGTTACATCGCGGCTTTTCCATAGGTGTTGCTCTGTAAAAAAACGGGTAGATAAGAATCCATTAAAACCTGGCATATGCACAGCGTAGGGTGCGTCTGAGCCTTTTATCATCATATAAGTACCCATTTCATCAGGTGTTTCAGTTCCCACATAAATGGTTTTAAAAAGCTTTCCATTTTTATAAATCTGCACCTCTTTGCCGAACACCGTCA
>JAUHWX010000241.1 GCA_030427285.1 Bacteroidia bacterium | reverse complement strand
GAACCTAAGAACATGGGTGGAGCATATTATATCAAAATGAATTTCCCTGTGGAAATTGACGAGATTATTGCCCCACCATCAAGTGCCAGTACTGCCGCAGGGTCGTCCAAAGCACACGCTGTACGTCAGCAAAAATTAATAAAAGATATACTTAACGCATAAAGTAAAAATAAAGATGAGCGTAGAAATTAAAGTTCCATCACCTGGTGAATCCGTATCAGAAGTAGAAATCGCTTCGTGGTTAGTAGAAGATGGCGACTACGTAGAAAAAGACCAGGAAATTGTAGAGCTTGACTCCGACAAAGCCACCCTTGCCATGCCAGCTGAAGAGTCTGGTATTATTTCTATAACCGTAGAAGAAGGCGAAGAAGTGGAAGTGGGCCAGGTAATTGGAACCATTGACACCGATGCCAAAAAACCTGAAGGTGGCGATAAGGACGAGGACAGCAAGAAAGACCAAAAGCCCTCAGAGGATAATGCCGAAAAGGACTTAGACAAAAAAGATGCTAAGACCGAGGATAAAAACTCAAAAGCTGAGCCCAAAGAAAATAAAACATACGCCAGCGGCACACCCTCACCCGCAGCCCGTAAGGTGCTTGAGGAAAAAGGGGTAGATGCCAAAGACGTAAAAGGTACTGGCCGTGATGGCCGCATTACCCGCGATGACGCTGTAAAAGCCGAAGCTTCTATGGGAACTTCTACCGGTGCTGCCCGTCCTTCTGATCGCAAAAAGATGAGCTCTTTGCGCAGAAGGCTAGCTAAGCGTTTGGTATCTGTAAAAAATGAAACGGCCATGCTTACCACTTTTAATGAAGTGGATATGAAGCCTATTTTTGACCTTCGTGCCCAGTACAAAGAAGACTTCAAAGAAAAGCATGGTGTGAGCCTTGGCTTTATGTCCTTCTTTACCCTTGCGGTAACGCGTGCCTTAAAAGAGTTTCCACAAGTAAACTCAATGATTGATGGTGATGATCTGATAACCTATGATTACGCAGACATAAGCATTGCCGTAAGCGGGCCAAAAGGACTTATGGTACCAGTGATACGCAATGCCGAAAACCTAAGCTTTGCCGGTGTAGAAAAAGAAGTGAAGCGCCTGGCCACCCGCGTTCGCGATGGTGAAATTACCGTAGACGAAATGACTGGTGGTACTTTTACCATTACCAATGGTGGTGTATTTGGCTCTATGCTTTCTACACCTATTATCAATCCTCCGCAGAGTGCCATATTAGGAATGCACAACATCGTGGAGCGTCCGGTTGCCATAGATGGCAAAATAGATGTACGCCCTATTATGTACGTTGCCCTAAGCTATGACCACCGTGTGATTGATGGCCGCGAATCTGTAGGATTTTTAGTAGCCGTAAAAGAAGCTTTGGAAAACCCAGCTGAACTTTTGATGGGTGGAGACAATGTGGTGAAAAAAGCCCTTGAGTTGTAAGACTTAAAGTTTAAGTATATTTTTTAGAAAGCCCCGATATCGAAAGATGTCGGGGCTTTTTTGGTTGCAAATTCAGTAGCTTTGAGAAAGCTTTAAAATATGAAAACCAAGCTAACTTTTTTCATTCTTGCACTTTCCACATTCTTGTGTTCAGGCCAAGTATACCTTCAATCGGGTTTTAATATTTCAACAAGTTTTGGCCTTATCGAAAAACCCTATCAACAGCCCGAGCTTGAATACCCCGCAGGGATGCACACAGAAGTAGGCGCAAATTTTAAATCTAAATGGCAAATAGGAGTTTTCTATCAATTCTCTGAAGCTCAAAAATCCATATACCTCTTTCCTGAAGAGGAAAATCTCGTCCCTTCCAACAACAAAACTCTTGGTCTTCACCCTTCCATCCAAGTCTTTCAACGCACCAACGAAACCATAAAGATCTGGTTTGGGGTCCCTTTGTATCTCACTGAGCAAAACAACAGCTGGCGCACCGGAATTTACGACCCCTACAATCCGCACAATTATTGCTCAGGAACGGATCATGCTACATTTTTCTCAATTGGCCTCGCACCCACCATGAAGCTTTCCCCTCAAGGGCGCAACTATTATTTCTACCTCACACCTTCCTATTCTTTCCACAGTTTACAAAAGTCCGGCCGACATATCTTTATAGAACCAACTATTGGCGAAGTACCCGAATTAGAGAACAACTACATCGAATCCAGTTTTCAGTTCAACTTTGGGTTTGGATATCTTTTTTAGTATTTATAACTATCATCTCAACATTCTTTTAAGCTATTTGTAAAAACTACTTTTGCCTCCCCAAAACAGTTTTCCATGATAGATACCCACAGCCATATTTACCTCGATGAGTTTAAAGAAGGTTTTGATGATATGCTGGCTCGCGCCAAAGAGCAAGGCATTGATGAAATTTACCTTCCTAATATTGATGTAAAAAGTATTCCCAACCTAAAAGAACTGGCGGCCAACTATCCGCGGTGCAAACCTATGATGGGATTGCACCCGGGTTCGGTAAAAGAAGATTACCAGGAACAACTGGCGGTAATGTTTGAGGAATTGGACAATGGGAAATACTATGCTGTTGGCGAAATAGGCATGGATCTGTATTGGGATAAAACTTTTGTTGAAGAGCAGCGCAAGGCTTTTGCTATTCAAATTGAAAAAGCCAAAGAAATGAGTCTTCCAATAGTGATTCACTGCCGTGAGGCTTTTGATGAGGTTTTCGAAATTTTGGAAGCTTATCATGACGACAAACTCTTTGGTATTTTTCATTGCTTTACAGGAAACTTAGAGCAAGCCCACCGTGCGCTTTCGCTAAATATGAAATTAGGAATAGGCGGTGTGGTAACCTTTAAAAATGCCGGGCTCGACAAAGTGGTGGAAAAGCTGAACATTCATGATTTGGTTTTAGAAACAGATGCCCCTTATTTGGCACCCACACCACATCGCGGCAAACGCAACGAGCCAGCTTACGCAGCCCTTGTGGCACTTCGTGTGGCAAGCCTATTAAATATACCTTTGGCGGAAGTAGACAAAGTTACCACCGCCAACGCTAAAGCGATTTTCGAAAAATGACCAAATCCAAAATATTGATGCTGTATACTGGTGGCACCATCGGTATGATGACAGATCCCGAAACCGGTGGCCTCAAGCCTTTTGACTTTGAACATCTTTTGGAGCAAATTCCGGAAATACGTCTGCTGGATTGTGAAATAGAAACAGATAGCCTGGACAGACCTATCGATTCTTCAGACATGAAACCCGAGCATTGGTTAAGGCTGGCCAAACGTATTTATGATGGCTACAACCAATATGATGGTTTTGTGATTCTTCACGGTTCGGATACCATGGCCTACTCTTCATCGGCACTTAGCTTTTTGATTGAAAATTTGGCAAAGCCCGTAGTTTTCACCGGAGCACAATTACCCATAGGCATCAGCCGTTCGGATGCTCGTGAAAACCTTTTGACGGCTTTGGAAATAGCACTAGCCCGCAGAAAGGACAACCTTGCCATGATTCCGGAGGTAGCCGTTTATTTTGAGTATGCCCTTTTCAGGGGAAACCGGATTCACAAGATGAGCACTGAAGATTTTGAAGCTTTTCAGTCGCTTAACTATCCAAAGCTGGCCGAGGCGGGCGTCCACATAAAGTACAATCATTCTTTTATTGAGCACCCTACCAAGGACAGTATAAAGCTTTACGATAAACTGGAACCCAACATTGGTGTACTCACCGTTTTCCCGGGAATGCAGGAAAGTTTTATAAAACCGGTTATTGAAAATCCTTCCATCAAAGGACTACTAATTCGCACCTTTGGTTCTGGAAATGCGCCAACCGATCCATGGTTTTTAGAAACCGTGCACGAGGCGATAAATCGTGGGGTAAAAGTGGTAAACATTTCACAGTGCAGTGGCGGTGGAGTGATTCAAGGAAAATACGAAGCCAGTCGAGCATTAAAGCAAATGGGCGTTATCAGCAGTGGAGATATGACCTTTGAAGCAGGGCTTACTAAAATGATGTTTTTGCTAGCCAATTTCCCCGCAAAAGACTTTGCAGTGCTCTATCAAACAAATCTACGAGGAGAGCTTTCCAATTAGGTTGCGTTTTGTAGTTTTGCGCCCTTCCAAATGGAGAGGTGTCCGAGTGGCTTAAGGAGCACGCTTGGAAAGCGTGTGTGCGGGCAACCGTACCGCGGGTTCGAATCCCGCTCTCTCCGCAAGGCAAAACCCCCGTAGCACTTTGTGCTACGGGGGTTTTTGTTTTCA
>JAUHWX010000240.1 GCA_030427285.1 Bacteroidia bacterium | reverse complement strand
CAATTCAGCTGCCATAGATGCTGGTTCAGTGGATTCAATTCCGCAAGATGTATGGGATATGGATTATGATGGTATCACTTCAGAGCCTATTCCTTATGACCTTAGTGGAAACCCTCGCATAGTAAATAATAGGCCAGACATGGGAGCTTATGAATTTTTGGAAGCATGGAATGACACCATCAATCAGTTGGTGTGTTCGGGTGAAAAGGAGCTATTTCATGGACTTGAGTATGATTCCACAGGTATATTTAGATATGCAGTTTCTCCAGACTCTGCACACTATTTAAACCTCACTGTTGATGTACCAAATACTGATGTTCAGGTTTGGTTTGGCGGAATATTGGAAGCTATGGCTGACTCAGTATCATACCGCTGGATAAATTGCAATGACTTATCGATTAATTACGGAGCTACGCAGAAGATTTTTTACCCAACACAGCAAGGTAACTATGCGGTAATTATTACTGATTCAGATGGTTGCGTAGATACTTCGGATTGCTTTCACGTGGGTAATATTAGCTTGCCTGAAAATGCCCTTGGTAAAGAAATATCGATTTATCCGAATCCTGCAGGTGGATTAGTTCATGTTGTTTTCTCAGAGGTAATGAAGGGCAAACAGACGGAGCTAAAAGTACTTGATGTAAATGGCAAAACTGTCTTGCACAAGGTGATATCCGTAAAAGGAGAAAAGGAAATTTCGCTGGATGTAGAATTACTTCCCAAAGGCGTTTACTTTTTGAAAATAGGGGAACAGGTGCTCCGGTTCGTGAAGGGCTAATTTGAAGCCATCGAAGGATATTAATACACCTTTGCATCAATTAGCAAAAAATTAAAATAATTTTGCTCTTTTGCAGTTACACAAATTGAATCCTTAAAAGGCGATCGCTCTGAAACCATATAAATTACTAATAGTCCTATTCTTTGGACTGGCTCTTGTATTGGCCGGCTGTAAAAAAACTAAAGACACATTTACGAGCCGTACTTTTCATCGTATGGTATCTAAGTTTAATCCACTGTATAATGGTCAACAGGCTATGATACAAGGGGAAGCGGCACTCAAGCAAGCACATCGAGATGATTTCACCAACATATTATCCGTTTTTCAAGAAGGAGATAAAGTAGCCGCTTCTAACGTAAAACCAACCATGGACAAGGCCATCGAAAAAGCGGCTAAGGTTATACAGGAGCACTCCATGATGATTCGCAACGACCAAAAGAACACTTATATAGATGATAGCTATCTACTTTTAGGAAAAGCCAGGTACTACAAGCGCGAATACCTGGAAGCACTGGAAACATTCAACTATTGCGTGCAGCAATACCCTGATTCAAAAAATTATGAAGAAGCCCGATACTGGGCGGCTCGAACGGAAACGCGCTTGGGGAACTTTATTAGCGCAAAGGATAAATTTGAAAAAATGTATCGAAGCGAACGTCTTCCTAAAAAACTAAAAGGAGATGTTTTTGCGGCTTTCGGCCAATTGGAAATTGATCAAAAACACTATTCAGTAGCCATTCAATTGCTTACACAGGCTGTTGACAAAACCAAGGATAGAGAAAAGGAGATTCGTTGGATGTTCATTATCGGCCAGCTACACTCTGCCTTAGGAAATGATTTTGAGGCTAGCGAAATGTTTAGAAAGGTTATCAAAAAAGGGCCTCCTTATGAGCTGCTGTTTCAAGCTCAGTTAAATCGTGCACGCAATTATGATGTAGATCTTCAGGATCCTGAGGTGGTGATGGACGATTTACGAGCTATGCTTAAGGATGATAAGAACTATGACAACCGCGATCAGATATATTACGTAATGGCTGAGGTGCAGGCCAAACTGGATGAAGATGGCTTGGAAGAAGACTATTTAAAAGAGTCAGTGCGCAAGAGTACCATCAATAACAATCAAAAAGGAATGAGCTATCTAAAGTTGGCCGAAAACAACTTTGATGATAAAATATATACCGTGGCTGCGGCATATTACGACAGCTCATACACCAATCTTGACAAAGAGAATCCAAGGTTTGAGGAGGTTAAACGAAAAAAAGAGAGTTTAGGCGAGTTGGTGAAAAACTTAAACATAATACTTGAGCAGGATAGTCTTCAGATGCTTGCTAACATGGGCGAAAAGCAAAGACTAAGAAAGGTAGAAGAAATAGTGCAAAAGGAGCAGGATGCGGCCGAGAAGAAAAGAATGGAAGAGGAGCTTCAAAACTCAAACCCATTTGCTCAGCAGGGTGCCATAACTGCGGATAACCAAGCAAGTATTAAGGGTGGACAATGGTATTTTTATAATCAAAGTTTACGGTCAGTGGGAGTGCGCGATTTTGCAAATCAGTTTGGAAACCGCAAGCTGGAAGACGACTGGCGCAGAAAGGATAAGGAAACTGTGAATGATTTTGATGGAAGTAAAAACGGAAATGACGGATCAGATGAAGGTGGTGATGCGGGCAATGCAGAGGTTTCTGCTGAGGATAAAGCAAGCGGAAAGGTTCAACAGTATTTGGCAAATATTCCTCTTACAGAAGAGGCATTGGCTAAAAGCCATAATTTGATAATTGATGCCTATATAAACGTGGGGGCCATTTACAAAGACAACTTTCAGGATTATTACGCAGCTGAAACAGAGCTTAAAGAGTTATTAAAACGTTATCCTGATTTGAAGCTAAAAGCCCGGGTGTGGTATATGTTGTATCGCATTAATGTTTTGGCTGAGGATAAAACAGATGCTGAGTATTATAAGAATTTAATAAAGCAAGAATTTCCAGACTCAGAATATGCACGGCTTGTAGACGGGCTAATAGCAGGAGAAGAGCAGGATGCCTCCAAGGCAAAGCAGTACTATATAAAAGTATATAAATCATTCAAAGACAGCCAGTATAAAAAATCCTTAAAAATGGCTGACTCGGGGAGTACGGCATTTAGCAATACCGAACAAGGACCGCAGTTTTTGATGATAAAAGCACTCAGTGAAGGAAAAACAGGTAGGCCTGATAAGATGATAGAAACGCTCACAATAATAAGTAATCAGTACGCAAGCACAGAGCAGGGTAAGGAGGCAAAGCGTATTTTAGCTCAAGTTGGAGGAGGCGAAGAAGATGAGAAGAAAAAAGGAGATAAAGTAGGTGTGCCAACTTTGGAAGAATCAGAAGAAGAGGAAAAACCATCTCCTTATAAGGCTACAAATAATGAGCAGCACAAGTATATCTTAGTTGTACCCAATACCAAAGGCCTCGTTAGCAATATGACTATTGCCGTTGCCGATTTTAATAAAAAATACTTTAAGAATCTAAGCTTAAAAACTAAAGCGGTTTACTTAAATCCGCAAGAGCAAATGATAATGGTTAGCGGATTGACAGATAAGAAAGTAGCGCTTAGTTATGTAGAAAACATTACACAGCAAAAGGTGGCTAGTGAAGGTTTGGGTGGAGAAGCCGTAAAACATTTTGTAATTTCGAACACTAATTTTCAAAGCTTTTATAGTACAAAAGATTTTGAAGGGTACCAATCATATTACAAGGAGAATTACATAAAGTAAATCACAGATGATTAAGAAAAATAGGGACGTAGCAGATGCCAACCAGGCAAGTAACAGAATATTGGCCGGAACCAATATAGAAGGGGAGGTGCATTCAAACGGAGATATTAGAGTAGATGGGTCACTAAAAGGAACCATTAGCATAAGCGGAAAATTGGTGATTGGCGAAAACGGATCTGTGGAAGGTGACATTAAGTGCGCTTACGCTACCGTTTCAGGAAAATTGAAGGGCAAGATTGAGGTAAGCGAATTGCTGTCCCTGCAAGCCACAGCCATAGTAAATGGAGAGGTGCAAACCAATAAACTATCTGTTGAGCCTGGCGCTGAGTTCAGCGGATCATGTAACATGGGGTCGGTAGTAAGAAAGATGAAGAATGATGAATCAACAGGAGACCGATCAGGAAAATCAAAAGAGGAAGCCTCAGCCTAATCCTTATGTAAAATACTCAGCCATAGCTTTTCAAATGGGAGCTATAATTGCGGCAGGCGTTCTATTGGGCCGTTGGCTTGATGAACGTGCAGTTAATGAAACACCTTGGTATACTTTAGGCATCGGTCTGTTTTCAATTTTTGCAGCACTCTATCTTACCCTCAGAGATTTACTAAAAAAGTAAATGACAGCACGTAAAGTTTTTCTTCAGTTTACCTTAAAGCTATTGGTGTTTTCCCTTATTCTGGCAGGCATTCATTATGTGGTAGCCT
>JAUHWX010000239.1 GCA_030427285.1 Bacteroidia bacterium | reverse complement strand
GCTGATGGAATGTACGGTTCTGCTATCACCGAAATCATCGGTTGGTTGGAAAAAGCTCAAGGAGTGGCCGAAAATGAAGCTCAGGCTAAAGCTTTGGGTATTCTTATCGAGTATTACAAAACAGGAGATCTTAAAAAATGGGATGAGTACAACATTGCCTGGGTAGAAGCTACCGAAGGTGACATTGACTATATCAACTCCTTCATTGAAGTGTATGACGATCCATTAGGCTACAAGGCTACTTACGAAACTGTGGTACAAATCAAAGATTTTGATGCATCTAAAAAGATGGCAGTTATCAGCGATAACATCCAGTATTTTGAGGATAACTCACCTATAATGGATGAGCACAAAAAGCCAAACGTAAAAGGGGTTACCTATAAAATGGTGAACGTAGCCGGAGAAGCTGGTGCTACAACGCCAGCCACTCCAATCGGTGTAAACCTTCCAAATGCTAACTGGATTAGAGCTGAGCATGGTTCTAAGTCTGTGAGCCTTGCCAACATTGAGCACGCTTATGAAGAAGCTAAAGGAGCCGGATTTCTTGAGGAATTTACCTTTACCAAAGAAGAGTTGGAGCGTGCTAAGAAATACGCTGGTAACTCTAGCAAAATGCACACAGCGCTTCATGAAGTAGTAGGTCATGCTTCAGGTAAACTGAATGATGGTGTAGGTACTCCAAAAGAAACGTTGAAAAACTATGCTTCTACTTTGGAAGAAGGCCGTGCTGACCTTGTAGCCCTTTACTATATCATGGATCCTAAGCTTATGGAAATGGGCCTTATCGACACCATGGAAGTTGGAAAAGCAGAGTATGACAGTTATATCCGCAACGGGTTGATGCTTCAACTTCGTAGGCTAGAAATTGGTGATAATATTGAAGAGGATCACATGCGCAACCGTCAGCTTGTAGCTAAATGGGCTTATGAAACTGGTAAGGAAGACAATGTAATTGAGAAGAAAACTCTAGATGGTAAAACTTACTTTGTAATCAATGATTACGATAAGCTAAGAGAAATCTTTGGCGATCAGCTTCGTGAGATACAGCGTATAAAAAGTGAGGGTGACTACGAAGCAGGGAAGAAGCTGGTAGAAACTTATGGTGTACAGGTAGACCCTGCTATCCACAAGGAAGTATTGGCTCGTACCGAAAAGCTACACATTGCGCCTTATAATGGCTTTATTCAGCCAGAGCTTAAACCTGTAATGGAAGGCGACAGCATCACGGATATTGAAGTGACTTATCCTACTGACTTTACTCAGCAAATGTTGATGTACGGGGAGAAGTATTCTTTCTTGAAATAAAGGAAATGATGTATTGATTTATGTAAGCCCTTTGGTTCGCCAAAGGGCTTTTTTTATGGAGATACACAACATGGCAATAGAGGGATATTATAATCTTTATGCATGCATATTAAACTTGAATCTGTAAATTCGACCATTATTCTAAAGAAGCATTATGAAAGAATATTCTAGACCTATATCCCTTCGCTGGAGCGACATGGACCCTAATTTTCACGTTCGCCATTCAGTATATTATGATTTAGGAGCACAGCACCGAACGCAGTACCTTATTGAAAATGGTCTTTCGCCAAGTGTGATGGTAAAGAACAATTTTGGGCCTATACTTTTTAGGGAAGAAGCCGTATTTAGAAAGGAAATACATTTTGGCGATCAACTAACCATGAATATTGCAATTGTATCTATGCGCAAGGATTATTCGCGCTGGACCATTCGTCATCAAATAAAGAAGGGAGATGTGGTATGCGCAGAGATCACTGTGGATGGAGCTTGGATCGATACCATAAAGCGAAAGCTTACGGCTCCTCCAGAAATTGCTCATACTGCTTTTGATAATATGCCTAAGTCGGAAAACTTTGAGTGGCAGGACTGAATTTTTGGTAAATATACTCTGTGGGAAGATGGAAGGAGTGCATTTACTCCACGGCAATTTTAGGGCTAATCCAGTGGTTGCCGGTGATGGTGTCTAAAATTGTAGAACCATCTACATCCAGCACAAAGTTGATATTCATGATATCTCCTTTTGCAGGGTTGCACGAAAACTCCGAGAAATCATCATACTGATAGGGCTGATCGAGGGCGATGGTGTCTCCATTTCGCACCACTCGTACATCAGAAATTAAAAAACTGTAACCTTTTATTTCTCCGGGCTCAGCAGGCGATGAGCCAAGGTAAATTTCTGATGGCCTATCTAAATCCAGAATTATGTTTTGAGGCGAGAGTTCCACTACGCTTTTTTTATCATTATGACTGTAGATAACCAGGGTATAATCAAATCGAAACATTACATAATCATAGTTTCTGCTTTTGCTGGAAGTCATATAGTAATTTATAGTAGCCTTCTCATTTTTCTCTTTAGCACAAGAGAAAAACGAAACTATGATAGCGAAGAAAAGAAGATTTTTCACGGTCATATCCAAGGCATTTTATAGAATTATTCTATAAAAAATGAAAGTAGCAATTCACGAATTTAAGAATATACACTTGAATTATCAATACCGTGATGCTACAAGCTTCAAATTTCTATTTCTAGGTTTCGCATGTCATCGATTGAGATTAGTCATAAGCCGGAATCAACAGTACCATTAAATGTTGTTGATCTTCAATTAAAAAAATGTGCACAAAGAAAATACCTGAAAGTGGCTATATGCTAAAGGAAATCAATTGATTACCTTTAAATACCTTAACCAACCACCACAGCCATGATTAAGCCCCCAAAAGGAGGGAGGAACCTAGTTTTATTAGGCACAGGACTTCTTGTTGTTTTCTTGCTCAGTTACTATTTCTTCACTTATATACCAGCACGCGAAAAGCAGATGAATCAACGTGGCATACGCGTGATTAACCGCTTGGATAAAAATTTACAGGAAAGAGTAGAGCATTACAAAAAATCAGTTTCGCAATTTGAGTGTGATTACTATTTAAGCAACTTATCTGTAGTAGAGGATATTAAAGGAAACAGTATCTACTTTAAACTTTTTAATTGCGATAGCTTAAAAACAGGAAATGGTGATAATTATGAATCCAATGAGCTAAACAAAAGACTCTTTGAAGGCAGAGATAGTATAAGGAAGTACTTTAATAGCCAAGAGAATGCCGAACTGCCGAGAGAGAAGAGGGCAGAGCAGTTTAATAACATGCTCTCAAAGTTTGTAAAGAAAAATCAAAACGAGATTAATGAATTCAAGCAAAGCATAAAGCCAAATGCATCTGTTGATAAGCTTATAGAAGCGTATGGGCATATTGATCAAACCAAGGTTATAACTATAGATTCGATAGTGTCAGACTGGAGTGGTAAAGCTTATGCCTATTTAGGGATTACATATGCTAACGCGTTGAAGCGGATTGATAATGGAGTGCTTTTTAAAGAGATCATATTATCGGAGCCGGATTCGCACAGGGTTGTCAATCAAAATCAGCTTAACTTAAAGTACTTCGAA
This sequence comes from Bacteroidia bacterium, assembly GCA_030427285.1. Lineage (GTDB taxonomy): Bacteria > Bacteroidota > Bacteroidia > Flavobacteriales > Schleiferiaceae > Owenweeksia. Next base: position 789 of record JAUHWX010000239.1, on the reverse strand, counting down.
TATATACCAAGTAACGAGAATGATCCTAATATTTTGGAGGCACTTGTTCCGGAGGCTAGCGATAATAATGAAGCTAAGAAAACCGAAGAACACCACACTTTTCATATAGAAAATGTAGATATCACTAAAAAAACAATTAGTGGTATTGACTACATGTGTTTTACGCGGTTTGTTGAAATTCAGGGTAAACCATTTTATCTAACAGGAATAATAGAGCAAGATGAATACAATGCGGGCGTTCGTCAAGTGTCTATATGGGTAGTTCTTGTTTTTATTTTACTGTCATTGTTTTTTATACTAGTCTTACCTATTGCAAAGCCATTTCTGCTTTCAAAGAAAGAAAGGCTACAAGCAAGCGACCTAATGTGGTCAGCTTTGGCCTTGGTTTTTGGAATTTCCATCCTATCACTGCTCATCATTGGGGTTGACACATTTGCAATAGAAGAAAAAAATCTGGTAAGCAAAAAGCTGGCTTGGCACACCGATTCAATAAAAAGTGAATTTCAATCGGAGCTGGAAATTTCAATTATTGCCAGTCAAATGTCATCTGTTTTTAACTATAGATTGGATCATGCTGAGGCTACTTCCGCCTTTATGAATAATGCAGGGTTTCTTTCTCAAAAAATAAGAAGAATTGATTCCTTGCGAAAGGCAGCTTACACGGTATCTGACACAACTGACAAGACAGCAATTCTTGAAAAGCAAAATACACTTGTTACTGCGGTAGAAAAAGTGCTATCGGAAGAATCTACTTTTATTTCTGCCTTAAGTTTTACCACGGCTTTGGAT
>JAUHWX010000028.1 GCA_030427285.1 Bacteroidia bacterium | reverse complement strand
TACGGTGATAATGCTATAGATGACGTATTTATTGGAGAAAAGAGAATTTGCCAAGATCCTAAAAACCTCATGGTTACAGGTAACTCTTTAAGCTCGGTTAGCCTTGCTTGGGATAGTGATACAAATATATCTGCCTCATTAATCGAGTATGGACCTACAGGGTTCACACTGGGGTCAGGAACACAAGTAGCTTCTATGCCAGGAGGCGGAACAGTCTCTGGTTTATCAGCGGGAACATGTTACGATTTTTACATAACTGATTCCTGTGGCTCTTCGATTCTGGTATGGTTAGGCCCGCTAAATGCTTGTACTCAGTCACCATGTACTGTAACAGGTATGCCTGCTGGTGTAGTTGGTGATACATCTAACTGTGGCGGAGGCTCAGTTACTCTTACCACTACAAGTACTGGTAATGTTGCATGGTTAAGAGGTTCAGAAGTTGTTGGACGTGGTTCGCAACACGTTGATAGCGTTGATTTCACCACTACTTTTGATGCAGTGTTGTACAACAATGCAGGTCCAAGTATTCATGTTGGTCCTATGCCAACTGCGCTTACGGGCGGGTTTGGAAACTTTAATAACGGGCAATGGATTACTGTAATGGATACTATCACATTGGATAGCTTCATGGTTCGTTCTAACGGTTTTGTTAGTGCGCAAATGGTAGTTTGGGATCCGGATACAGCTATTGACAGACCAATTCAGAGAAGTCCTGTATTTACTACTCCTGCAGGTGTTACACAAAACACTCAGGTGTACACAGGAGGAATGGTGTTAACACCTGGTTCGTACTATGTGAATGTGGAGTTTGATGCTACCACGGTTGGTTCATTATATCGTGCTACTGCAGGTGCCGTTTTCCCATACGTTGCAGCTGGCTTAATGAGTATTGATAGTGTAAACTTTAATGGTGGACAAATTAGATACTATTACGTATTTGATATGGTTATTAGAGGAGCTTGCTTAAGCACTAGTGTTCCGGCTGTTGCCTATGTTCCTGGAGCCAATGCTGGTACAAGTGATTCCGTAGCGGTTTGTGCATCCAATAATTCAGTTGACCTTGCTTCATATCTTGGCACTTACGATCAAGGTGGAACTTGGACGGATGATGATGCTACTGGCGCACTTACTGCAGGTATGTTTGATGCAACTATGGTTGGACCTGGAACTTATGGATTTACTTATCGACTTTCAGGAACTGGAGGATGTGCTGCAGATAGTGCTACTATTACAGTAACCGTGCTGTCGGCAAATAGTGCAGGGTCAGATACCACAGCGAGTGCATGCACCACTCAATCTACTTTACCACTTAGACCATATTTGCCTGGTTCTGCAAATGGAGGATCGTGGATTGATGTTGATGGATCTGGTGCACTTGTAGGCAATACATTATTTGTGTCTAGTGTTACAGTGGGTACTTATAGATTCACATACTACACACCGGCAGGAATATGTCCTGGTGATAGTGCAACCGTTACGGTGGTTGTAAGCGCAGGTGTAAGTGCAGGTATGTTTACAAATGATACCATTTGCGACAGTTCAGCTGCCCTTGATTTAAATACGCTTCTTGATGCGACAGCTACTACAGGTGGCGTTTGGAAGGACCTGAGTTCTTCTGGTGGATTGTCAGGAAGTATGTTTAATCCAGCATCTGTAGTGTCGGGTCAATCATATACATTCAGATACGTGGCAAGTAATGCCTGCGGAATGGATAGTGCCGAGGTTTCACTTTACGTGAAAGATTGCACCATTGGTCTGAAAGATTACTTAGCAGGTAACCTTGTGATGTATCCTAACCCAACTTTTGGAAATCTTACAATAGAGATGACCGGAGAGAATATGCGGGACATGAATGTACAGGTATACGGCCTTAGTGGAAAGCTGCTAATTAGTACTCAATTTGAGGATACTAAAAAAGCAACAATCGACTTAACTAAAATGGCGAAAGGAGTATATACCGTTAAGGTAATTACAAATAGAGGCATGGTAGTACGTCAAATCACAAAGATGTAATCCCCTTATATTAAATAGTGGAAGCGCCCTAACCTTTGGTTAGGGCGCTTTTTTTATGACTTATACAATGGTGTATATTTGCTTCGCTTTAAAACTCTTGCTACTACGTTAACCTCAATTCTTATAAAATTTATGAAAACAAAAAAAGTACTTTCTGTAGTTATGGCATCTTCTATTTTGATGGCCTGTAATCAGGAGGCTGAAAAAAAAGAAACAGCTTTGAGTTACCCTAATACAATGCGCGATACCACAGTAGTAGATGAGTATTTTGGCACCAAAGTGCCGGATCCTTATCGGTGGTTAGAAAATGATACATCTGCCGAAACAGAAGCCTGGGTGAAAGCAGAAAACAAAGTGACCTTTGATTACCTGGAAGAGATTCCGTACCGCAAGGATATAAATGATAGACTTACAGAATTATGGAATTATGAAAAGTACTCTGCACCATTTGTAAGAGGTGAGTACACATACTTTTACAAAAATGATGGGCTTCAAAACCAGTCAGTGTTATATCGTCAAAAAGGCGAAGAAGGTACTCCGGAGGTATTTTTGGATCCAAATAAATTCTCAGAAGATGGCACCACTTCTCTAGCAGGACTTAGCTTTACAGAGGATGGAAGTTTGGTAGCGTACCAAATTTCTGAAGGTGGATCTGACTGGAGAAAAGTTATTGTGTTAAACGCTGAAACCAAAGAACAAATTGAAGACACATTGATTGATGTGAAGTTTTCAGGAATTTCTTGGTTAAACAATGATGGCTTTTATTACAGCAGCTATGATAAGCCAAAAGATGGGAGTGCTCTTTCTGGCCTAACTCAATATCATAAGTTGTTTTATCACAAATTAGGAACTGAGCAGTCTACTGATGAATTGATTTTTGGTGGAGACATAACGCCTCGCAGATATATTAGTGGCTACGTTACTGAAGACAATAACTATTTGGTGATAAGCGCAGCCACTTCTACCAGCGGTCGCGAACTTTATATTAAAGATCTTAGAAAAGCTGATAGTGAGATTGTAAACATTGTGGACAACTTTGAAAACAACCACAGCATCATACACACGGATGGAGATAAGCTTTATATAAAGACAAACCTGGACGCGCCAAATGGTCGCTTAGTTACGGCAAATATTAAAGACCCGGCTCCGGCTAATTGGAAGGATCTAATTCCTGAAACTGAAAATGTACTTAGCGTGGGTTCTGCGGGTGGAAAATTCTTTGCCAGCTATATGATTGATGCTACTGATCGGGTTTATCAATACAGCCTTGATGGTAAAATGGAGAAGGAAATTGAGCTTCCAGCTTTAGGTTCTGCAGGTGGTTTTGGTGGCCGAATGGAAGACACTGTCCTTTATTACAGCTTCACCAACTATGTGTATCCTTCTACTATTTTCAAATACAATATTGCTGAGGGTACTTCCGAAGTTTACAAAAAGTCAGGGGTAAAATTTGACCCATCAAACTATGAGTCAAAGCAGGTATTTTATACTTCCAAAGATGGCACCAAAATCCCAATGATTATTACGCATAAAAAAGGTTTGAAATTGGACGGGACTAATCCAACTTACCTATATGGATATGGTGGCTTTAATGTAAGTCTTACGCCTAGCTTTAGCACTTCCACAATTGTACTTCTCGAAAATGGTGGAATTATGGCTGTAGCCAACCTTCGTGGAGGTGGTGAATATGGCGAGAAGTGGCATACGGCAGGTACAAAAATGAATAAACAAAATGTGTTTGACGATTTTATAGCTGCCGCTGAATATCTTATTTCAGAAAAGTATACTAGCTCTGAAAAGCTCGCTGTAGCGGGTGGTTCAAACGGAGGTCTCCTTGTAGGAGCTACAATGACTCAGCGTCCAAATTTGATGAAAGTAGCTTTTCCGGCAGTGGGGGTTTTGGATATGCTTCGCTACAATAAGTTTACTGCAGGTGCGGGATGGGCTTTTGATTATGGTACGGCTGAAGATAGTAAGGAAATGTTTGATTATCTGTATGGATACTCTCCCTATCATAATTTAAAAGAAGGTATAGAGTACCCCGCCACAATGATTACCACGGGTGATCATGATGATCGAGTAGTACCTGCTCACAGTTTCAAATTTGCGGCAGAGTTGCAGCACTGCCATGCAGGAAGCAATCCTGTGTTGATTCGCATTGAAACCAATGCCGGGCACGGAGCAGGTAAGCCTACTGATAAAATTATTCAGGAGCAGGCCGATAAGTGGTCTTTCATGTTCTGGAATATGGGTTATGAAAAGTTACCTACTGCAACAGAAACATCAGAGGTTGCCCAGAAGTAAATAATATTGACCATATAATACTGAGTGCACCAAGCCTTTTTTATTTGCTGCTAGCAAAGGCGTATTGAGGTCATTTGTGCTCTTGATTATTGGATGTTATAAAAAACAGAAAGCCGCTAATAAATTTTAGCGGCTTTCAACGTCTAACCAAACATTAACCAAAAACAACGAGTGGTTTTTTTTTAAGGAACCAATACGGCACTTATATTGTGAATTACGCCATTGGTACCTTGAATATTAGTTATTTCTACAGTGCTCATACCACCTTGACCATCTGTCAGGGTTACTTTATTTCCAACATCTACCATTACACTATTTCCTGTAAAAGCGGTTGGTATAGAGCCGGTTTGTAGATCCTCTGCACGAACATTTCCTGTGGTAACATGATATAAAAGCACATCTCTAAGCACGTCCGTACCTCCAAGGTTCGTCACCAATTCATTAAGATCAGCACTGTTAGTGGCCATTAATAGGTCAGCGAAGGCATCATCATCAGGGGCAAAAACTGTGAAGGTGGAAGAAGCGTCACTTAGCACATTTACTAAACCACCATCGGCAGCGCCTAAGGCAGCAGTAAGAGAAGTATAAAACTCAGTATTGTAGGCAACAAGCTGAGCCACGTTAGGGGGCATTAGGGTACTTCTAATTTCATGAATCACTCCATTAGAGGCTTCAATGTCAGCATCTGTCACAGCCACCATATCATTTAGCATGACACCAGATGATGCATTAACAAACAGGCTTAACTTATCTCCATCGTTATTCATAGCTTCCGTGGTTACGTATCCTGTTGTAACCATATCTGATGTTACTTTCACACCTAAGACATGATATAGCAGCACGTTTTTTAAACCTTCAGTAGTAAGGTCACTTTCTAAAGCATCGAGATCGGCATAACCACCGTTAGCTAAAAGTGTCTGAAAGGCAGCATCATTTGGGGCAAAAACTGTAAAACTTGCGTTTTCATCATCAAGAACACTGGTTAGAGAAGTACGATCTAGTGCTGCTTTTAGAATACTGAAACGCGCATCAGTCTCAACAGTAGCTGCGATTGTTTTGGGTGTGTTATTCCCACTATTGTTATCATCATCATCTTCATCACATGAGGTGAAAATAAACATGCTGGCGGCCAATATCATTAGGGGCCATTTTAAAAAATTAACTTTCATAATCATTTATTTTGTTTAAGTATTTTAGAAAAACGTTAAACAAAATGTATTGTTCATATAAAACTGTGATTTTTTAAAAAACAGCCTTTTGGAGCTTGAAACTTTAATTGGGGCAATGGGTTATACTTCAAAATAACTTCCAATGTCCATATTTTCCAATATCAAAAAGCTGAGTAACCTCTTTTCTCAAATTGATGTTTCTGATACAATAGAAGCACTTGGTAAGCTCGACCGTACGGAGCTCTACCAAATCATGAAAATCATAAAGTCGAAGAGCAAACCCTATCAGGCCCCTGAGATTGAGGGTGATTATTATCAGCTTGCCAGGCTTCTTACAAAGGAAGAAAGAGAAAAGCAGCTTGAGGTGCGAGAGTTTATGAATGAACATGTAAAGCCCATAGCCAATGAATATTGGAATAAGGCGCAGTTTCCGATGCATATTATCCCAAAAATGGCGGAGCTAAATATTGCTGGTCTTACCTATGAAGGCTACAATAGTCCAATGGGAAGCTACCTTTTAGAAGGATTTATTACAGTAGAAATGGCGCGGGTGGATACTTCAATTTCTACTTTTTTTGGTGTACAAAGCGGCTTGGCTATGGGCAGTATTTATTTCTGCGGAAGCGAAGAGCAAAAGCAAAAATGGCTGCCACCCATGCAGAGACTTGAAAAGATTGGCGCATTTGGGCTAACCGAGCCAAACGTTGGTTCTGCTGTAGCCGGAGGGCTGGAAACTACTTGCAAAAAGGAAGGAGATAAGTGGATTTTGAACGGCCAGAAAAAATGGATAGGTAACGCCACATTTGCTGATTTGGTAATCATTTGGGCTAGAAATGTAGAGGATAATGAAGTACGTGGTTTTATTGTGGAAAAGGGAACTCCCGGCTTTAAAGCCGAAAAGCAAGAAGACAAGATGGCGCTTCGAACAGTGCAGAATGCTTTGATTACACTTACCGATTGCGAAGTTTCAGAAGAAAACAGACTGCAAAATTGTGACAGCTTTAGAGATACATCCAAAGTATTGAAAGCCACGCGAGCCGGGGTAGCGTGGCAGGCTGTAGGCTGTGCAAGAGGAGCCTATGAGTTAGCCCTCAACTATTCGCATACGCGCAAACAGTTTGGAAAACCCATAGGCTCCTTTCAGCTTGTACAAGATCTTTTGGTAGAAATGCTAACAGACCTTACTGCAATACAAAGCATGGCTTTTCACCTTTCCAAATTACAGGATGAAGGCCGTATGACTGATCAGCAGGCTTCATTAGCAAAAGTTGCCTGTAGCCGCCATACCCGCGAAATTGTAGGCAAAGCCCGCGAAATATTTGGAGGTAACGGTATTTTGCTTGAGCATGATATTGCACGCTTTGTAGCCGATGCCGAAGCAATCTACACGTATGAGGGTACCAAAGAGGTAAACTCACTTATCGTAGGTCGAGACATCACAGGAATCAGCGCATTTGTGTAAGTAAAAACCCATTAACCAGCGTGAGCTGTAGCGTGTAGCTTACCAATTTCCTGATCGATGGTCCAAAGGCCAACGCCCTCTTCACCAATAATGTCAAATACTTCAATCACTCTGCGCGCAAGGGTTTCTTCTTCGCGTTGCTCCATTACAAACCATTGCAAAAAGTTGAAGGTGGCAAAATCTTTATTACTCAAGCAATGATCTACAATGTCGTGAATAGATTTGGTTACTTGAATTTCATGATCAAGTACATTTTCAAAAACCTCACGAAGGCTTTTAAAGCTGTGTTTTATATCATGAGATGCAGGCTGTATAGCGTGGCCACCAGCTTCGTTTATATAACGAAATAGTTTAAGCATGTGCCCGCGCTCCTCATCAGAGTGATTGTAAAGAAAATTAGCGGAATTGGTATATCCTTTAGTTTCGCACCAGCTGGCCATGCTTAGGTAGTAAGCTGAAGACTTACCTTCCATTTTTATTTGCTGGTTAAGTAGATTTTCTACTTCTTCACTAAGAGATCTATTTGGAGTTACTATCATAATATTAATTTATGTGGGTTTTTCACAAATGTATCGTATAATGTCAGCTTTCAATTAAGTTGTAGCCAATTACTATTTAGATTAAATCTTATAAATAGTACATTTATTGGCTATTTGAGCCTGATGCCCAAATCCTTTTGGGGTAAAATTGTAGATATTATGAAACTAAAGTTTAGCCTATCCATTACTGTATATTTCTTTTGCTTGGCGCCAAATGTGTTTAGTCAAGAGGTAGTAACTGATAAGAACGGTTTTGAAACCTTCAGCTATCAAGAAGGAGATACCACTTACACCATGAAAAAATACTTCATGGTGTTTTTAAAAGCTGGCCAAGAGCGCAGCCAGAATGCAGAAGAAGCAGCCGAAATACAAAAGCAGCACCTGGCACATATTGGCTGGATGGCCGAACAGGGTTACGTGGATATTGCAGGCCCTTTTGGTGATGATGGCGAAGTGAGAGGCATTTTAGTGATGCGTGTTCCCAATAAGGAAAAGGCAGAAGAACTTGCTGCCATGGATCCTGCAGTAAAAGCCGGAAGGTTGGTTATGGAAATACACCCATGGTGGGCTGCCGTGGGTAGTACACTTCGATGAGGGTAACTTTTGTTCCCTCCACTTGGTAAAGAAGTTTTCATCTTTGCCTAAAACCCAATGTCATCCATGAAGAAACTCCTAGACTTTTCTGCTAAAAATCTTGCACTCATAGCATTGGCCTGTTTTACGCTGGGCCTGGCACCCTTTGCCCCTGAACCCCATGTATGGGAAAAATTAAAATGGGTAGCCAATGGAGCAGTAGGCATGGTTTGGTACGACTGGTTTGACTTGCTGCTACACGGCAGCCCTTGGGTAATGTTGATTATTGGACTAGTGGGTCGTTTTACCGCCTCAAATGACAAAACACCATCCATACGTTGATGCTTCGGTTTAGCGGAGTTGAATAGGCAAAATCCGGAGTGTTATTTTAGAAATCCTCCAAAAACTAAAATAAGACTAGTTGTTATTTTAGTTTCTTAAAATAGGATGATAGGCTATTTTAAAATTTTAGCAAAAGCTAAAATAAGAATGGCTTTTATAAAAATAGGAAGCTCATAGTAGTCATTAACTGTGAGTTTATTTTTTGGGTATTTTGGCATCTTTAAAACTCAACTATGGAAACAACTAAACAACTCTTTATTTACGGTTCATTATTGATGATTTTTACGGCTTGTAAAAAGGATGTAGAAAAGGATGCGGTTGAACCCATTGTTACCAACTTCAGAGCAATGCCGCTTTCGGGTGATACTATATTAGCGGGTAAAGAGGTTAATATTTCAGCGTTATTGAGTGACAATGAGGGTTTGGGAAATGCCGTGCTGGAAATAGATCAGAACTACCCAAATCACATACATGGAGTAAACGAATCGCGAAAGTGGAACGAGAATAGGCAGGTGCAAGTATCGGGCAAATCGTTTGCTGTAAATGAGACCTTTTCCATTCCTTCAAACACAGTTCCCGGGAATTACCACGTATTCTTTAAAGTAACGGATGAGGCAGGTAATTCTACACAATATACGGCACCCGATTTTAGAGTAGAAAACCTGACAAGGCCTCAGGTAAATTTAGTTTTAAATGGAGGAAAAGTTGGCGACTCCTTAACTTTTAGAGGGCAAATAACAGATGATAAGGATTTGACAAAACTGATCATCAAGATGCATGTGCCGGGCTACCCAAACAGTATAAAACTATTGGACAAAGAGATTGACTTGACTAATCTTGACGATAAGGTTTGGGACTTTGAAACTGATGGACAGTTAGACTTTGTAATTCCCACTTCAACTCCCGTGGGAACTTACGTGGTTAAAATTACTGTCTTAGATAATGAATCCAATTACAATGCTTACGAGCAGTTGGTGGATTTGTATTAATTCCGATTCATTAAACAAGGCAAAGACAACGAAAATGTACAGCTTAAGTGCATTGAGAAGAGTCCAATTATTCCTAATATGAAATTTAGCTCTGCCCTATTTTCTCTGCTGACACTCCTGGCTATTTCCAAAATTTCTCATGGGCAGTTCATTCCGCAAACAAGCATTCCGTTTAGTGAGGTGCAAATGGCCTTGGGTGTAGAGAAGGGAGAAGATTTTGCTTTAGTTTATAAAGGGGATACGCTGGCTGCTCAAATCTCTGATTCTACGGGTTCATCTCAACAGCTTTTTGACGAAGAAATTCTCTATCACAAACACGAGGATAGTATATCATACGAATACTCTTTGCCGTATTCTTTTGGAAGCTATAGAATCAGCATTCCTGATAGCACTTTACTGTATTTAAAAGAAACACGGTTTTATAATGACACTATAGAACGAGAAGTGCGATATGGGGCTAATGGCGCGGAGAAATTTAGGTTAGATAGAAATGGGAACAGTAAGACGGTTACCATCACATCAGATAATTTTAAAACTATCACAACTATAACTGAGAATGGCTGGAGCAGAAAGTACCAGCAGTTTCAACCAGATTCATCATATTATGCAAGCTACAGTTTAGATAGTGTGCTTCTCAGAAGTAGCTATTCAAATGACCGCATCAATGGCGAAAAAATAAAAGCATCGGCTAACGAGCTTTCTAGTACTTCGGATTTGAGCCGGGACTATAAAGATGAGGATAGTAGCTACCACTACTCCTATTATACAATGAGTGATGGAGGCTCAAGGCTTACGGAGGAGTTTCGGAAGGAGTATCCCGACTTCAACTATGAATGCAAAGAGTGGAGTTACTATCAGGATTTTGGATTTGAACGGAGATACACCAGGACTCGGTGGGATTCTGTCTATGGTTACCAATCTTTTGGAGCTGGTTCGTTTTTCACCTCCTATGAAAGTGATAGTATTAAGGTTTCAAAATCTTTTTCGCTTAATGGAGATTTAATTTATCGACAACGAATTGATAAGGTAAAAGGAAGGTTTTCTAGGGAAGAAGAGATGAGTAAAGAGGATACATTTTACCATTTCATTAATTATTATCACGCACTTTACTGGGAGAACGATACAGACTATATCACTTCCTATTACCCGTTTGCCAATCGTGTATTTCTCAATGAGGATTCTGTCAAAATAAAGGAATATAAATACGATTTCGATAAAAAGTATGAATGGCCGGAAGTAATTATTATAGAGGGTGATTCAACAGTAAAATTTACCGCTACTTCCAAAGGAAGGTTTGAATATGGAAGTCCTTTGGTATTGATATGTGGGGAACGTGGCCCTCCCCGTGTTCATACATTACAAACGATTGATTATTCAAGCGTACAGTTTACTGGAGCTCTAAAAAAAAGGAGCCAAGACAAAGTCATGTCATTTGTAGAGGATTGTAAGTTTATTGATTTCGGTATTGGTTGGCCGCCCGTGTACTTCCTTCATACCGAAGGAAATCGTGTCCTGAGCTCCATGCAGCCTCATACAGCAGAATGTAAAGAGTCACTGGCCACGGTTTTCAGCGAAAAAGACGATATAGGCGCAGTCCTTTATTATAAAGGTGATACACGGAAAGTGGAGTGCACTTTATTTCGCTTGGATTACACGTTTAAGATCGAAAAGAAAGTATTTCGATAGTTCTTAATCCATTTCCATTTTGCTTCCTTTCCACCCTCACTTTTTACCGTGCGCTTTTATTTTTACCATTAAGAATTTAAGGGAATTAAGAGCTCACCCACCCAACAACCTTAATTTTCTTAACTCCTTAATGGTTTTTAGGCAGCATTAATCTCCCCAATTGCATACCCCCTTTCACTCCCTTACCTTTACACCTCCAAAAAATAAAAGATAAGGATGAAAAATATACAGAACTATGTAATGGGCGAATGGGTAAATGGCGAAGGCGAAGAGCTGATTGCTACCAACGCCATTACCGGTGAGGCCATCGGGATAGTTTCCAGCGAGGGTTTAGATTACGAAGCCATTTTAGATTACGGACGTAAAAAAGGTGGTGCCGCTTTGCGCAAAATGACCTTTCAGGAACGCGGCCGTATGCTTAAGGCTTTGGCGCTTCACTTAGTTTCTATAAAGGATAAATTCTATGAACTGAGCTATGCCACTGGCGCTACCAAAATTGATAGCTGGGTAGATATTGAAGGTGGTATTGGAAACCTTTTTGCCAACGCTTCTCTCCGTAGACAGTTTCCTGATTTACCCTATTATGTAGATGGTCAGCCAGCAGCACTTTCTAAAAATGGAACCTTTATCGGTCACCATATTATGGTGCCAAAAAGAGGTGTTGCCGTTCATATCAATGCCTTCAATTTCCCTGTGTGGGGAATGTTGGAGAAGATAGCCGTGAACCTAATGGCGGGAGTTCCTGCTGTGGTGAAGCCGGCAGAGTCTACTTCTTTCCTTACCGAATTAATGGTTCGCGAAATCATTGCTTCCAACATTTTGCCGGAAGGCGCATTGCAAGTAGTAACCGGCCTTGGCCGTGGAATCATTGATCACGTACAAACTGGCGACACGGTTACCTTCACGGGAAGTGCCGCCACTGGTAAAAAGCTACAGGCTCTTCCGCACATTATAGATCGCTCGGTTACTTTCAACCTCGAGGCAGATTCGCTAAATGCGGCAATTTTAGGCCCTGATGTGGAGCCGGGCATGCCTGAGTTTGACCTTTTTGTAAAAGAAGTTCAACGCGAAGTAACCTCTAAAGCTGGGCAAAAATGTACTGCTGTGCGCAGAGTTTTGGTGCCAGAAGATAAGATGGATGCTGTTCAGGATGCCCTTACTTCCCGTTTGAGTAAAACCGTAATTGGAGACCCTCAGGCAGAGGGTGTTCGTATGGGGTCGCTTGCCAGCAAATTACAAGTAGAGCGCTTGGTTGAAAATGTAGAGCGCCTGATGAAAAGTCAGGAAGTAGTGTTTGGCGACTTGCGCGACTTTGACGTGGTAGGCGCTGATAAATCTAAAGGTGCTTTTGCTTCGCCAATCCTTTTCAGAAATAATGACCCTTTCAAAAATACAGATGTACACGATGTTGAGTGCTTTGGTCCCGTAACCAGCATGATGCCGTACAAAACTTTGGAGGATGGTGTAGAAATTGCCAATATGGGTAAAGGTTCTTTGGTATCATCTATCATTACTGCTGACGATAAAATTGCCCGTGAGTATGTGGTAGAAGCAGCACACATGCACGGCCGTATTCATGTGCTTAATGCGAAATCAGCTAAAGAAAGTACAGGCCATGGTTCGCCAATGCCATTGCTTACGCATGGTGGCCCAGGTCGCGCTGGTGGTGGAGAAGAAATGGGCGGAAAGCGTGGCGTTTTACACTACCTCCAACGCACCGCTATTCAAGGCCACCCGGATACTATCATGGAAATTACTCAGGTGTATCAGCCAGGTGCTAGTCGCCCAGAGTCTGAGAAGCATTTGTTCCGTCAGCATTTTGAAGAGCTTAAAGTTGGGGATACGGTTTACACACACAAGCACACCGTTACCGATGCAGACATTGCCAGCTTTGCTCAGGTAAGTGGCGATAATTTCTACGCTCATGTGGATGCTACATCATTGGATGGGACCATTTTTGAAGGTAAAGTTGCTCACGGTTACTACGTACTTTCGAAAGCCGCAGGAATGTTTGTGGATCCCCGCAAAGGGCCGGTATTATTAAATTATGGTCTTGATGAATGCCGCTTCACTAAGCCTGTTTATCCGGGAATGACCATTGGCGTGAAATTCACCGTAAAGGAAAAAATAGACCAGGAGAAAAAGAGCGAGGATGATATTGCAAAAGGTATCGTTCGCTTTAATGTGGATGTGTATGATGAAACCGGTGAGACCGTAGCTTTGGCGACTATCCTTACCATGGTAAAGAAGATAGATCAGAGTTCTTAAAGAAAGTAATCACGCAAAGTCGCTAAGCACGCCAAGATATTTTTGCGCCCTCTGCGCCTTTGCGTGAAACTTAAACCCGCGCTCTAATTATGATAACAAACTGGAAATCTGAAGCTCCCCAAGCACCGTTTTACGCGGTGATTTTCATTTCCCGCAAAGGAGAAAACCTGAAAGGCTACGAAGAAATGGACAGCCGCATGATGGAGCTTGCTCAGCAGCAAGAAGGCTACCTTGGCTACAGCTCTGTTTCAAAACCAGATGGAGGCATCTTTATCAGCTATTGGCAGGATGAAGAGAGCATTCAAAAGTGGCGCGAAGACAGCCGCCATGGGGAGGCAAAAGGCAAAGCTAAAGACTGGTATGCTTACTATCACAGCATGATAAGCAAAGTGGAGAGTAGTTACATTTTTGGAGAGCAGTTGTAAGCATAATATTTTAGTCTTAAATATTTTGCTGTAACTCGTGAACAAAGAATGGTTTGCAGTTGCTTTGCTTAAAACCTTTATCACATGGGCCTTCTTATATTTTACCTTTTATTGGCGCTGGTAGTGTCATTTTTCTGCTCTTTGCTGGAAGCCGTACTATTGAGTATTACTCCGAGCTTTATTGAGTCAAAACTTAATGAAGGCAAGGCTTGGGCTAAACTAACCTTTGAGTATAAAAAGGACATTGATAAACCCTTGGCCGCGATTTTATCGTTAAATACTATAGCTCATACAGTTGGTGCTGCCGGTGTTGGAGCTCAGGCAGGAAAAGTGCTTTCGAGTGTTTCCATGGGAATAATTTCAGGAGTTTTAACCTTTCTGATATTGGTGTTTTCTGAACTTATTCCTAAAACAGTGGGAGCACGGTTTTGGAAAAGCTTTACTTTTTTCACCACCAAGTCGTTACAGTTTTTGATGATCCCCATGTATCCATTTGTGTTGCTTTCGCAGCTTATTGCAAAAGCTATAAAGCGCAGTGATGAGCCCACGGTGGAGCGCAGTGAGGTAGTAGCTTTGGCAGAAATTGGTAGGAGAGAAGGGGTGTTTACCAGTCAGGAAGCCAAAATTCTCACCAATATTATAAAGCTGAGATCCATTACGGTGAGAGATATAATGACTCCTCGTACCGTGATGGTGGCTGCCGAAGAAAGCACTACAGTCGGTCAGTTTCAGTCCGATAAAAAATATCAGCGCTATTCGCGAATTCCTCTTTATAAAGTAAATAAAGACAATATTACAGGCTTTATCCATAAATATGACGTGCTGCACACCGATGAAGAAGGGTTGCGTGATGTCAATATCCAATTGAAAGACCTTAGCAGAACCATCCCAATGGTGGATCAACACCAAAACTTGTACTCTACCTATCAGTTTATGGTAGAAGGTGGTGCGCATATAGCTCTTGTGGTAGAGGAGTTTGGGGGCACGGCAGGCTTGGTTACTATGGAGGATATCATCGAAACATTGCTGGGGATGGAAATAATAGACGAGTTTGATGCTACTACCGACATGCGGGAGTATGCCCGGAGCCGATGGCGAGAAAGAGCAGATCGGATGGGCTTGAAAATTGACAAACAAAAACAATAAGGAAACCTGACAATAAATTAGAAGCCATATTTTTGGCGAAATTTTTAAAAAATCTAAAACTTCAATATGCAAGATCCAACGCAACAAGGACATGTTGAAACATCCATAGAAAATGGTTTAGCTACCATTCAGTTTTTTCATCCAATGAGTAATTCTCTTCCTGGAAGGTTATTGGCCAAATTGGCGGAAAGCATTACCGAGGCGGGAAACAATGATGAGGTGAAAGTCATTTTGTTAAAGTCAGAAGGCGAACGCGCTTTTTGCGCTGGAGCAAGCTTTGATGAGCTTACTTCGATTGAAGATTTTGATACCGGCAAGAAATTTTTCAGTGGCTTTGCTAATGTCATCAATGCAATGCGTAAATGCCCAAAGTTGATTATTGGTCGCGTGCAGGGTAAAGCTGTAGGAGGCGGTGTAGGTTTGGCTTCTTCTGTAGATTATTGTTTTGCAACTAAGCATGCAGCAGTTAAGCTTTCCGAATTGGCAGTGGGTATTGGTCCATTTGTAGTGGGCCCCGCTGTAGAGCGCAAGCTTGGCCTTAGCGGAATGAGTGAATTGGCAATAAACGCTACCGAATGGCGTGATGCCCAGTGGGCAGAAAACCGTGGTTTGTACAATCATACTTTTGACACAGTGGAGGAAATGGATGAAGCTATAGAAAAGCTTGTGGCAAAACTTCGTAAGTCTAATCCTGATGCCATGGAGTCATTAAAGAAAGTATTTTGGAGAGGCACTGACGATTGGGACAACCTGTTAATTGAAAGAGCTGAGCTGAGTGGTAGAATGGTGCTTTCTGATTTTACCAAAAATGCAATTGCCGCTTTTAAATCAAAGTAAATTACTATTTTCAACTAATCTAATCACCTAATCAACAATACTATGAGGAAAATTTCTATCCTTTTAATTTCTTTTTTCACGGCTAGCCATGCTTTCGGACAGACCGACTCAGCAACGGCAGCACAAGACACCGCCTGGAAAGTGGGCGGAAATTTCGGGTTGCAGTTTGCCCAGTCATCCTACCAAAACTGGCAGGCCGGTGGTATTAATTCCGTTGCCGGTAACGCCATTTTTAGTGTATTTGCAAATTATGACGATGGCGGAAAATGGGGATGGGCCAATAGCCTGGATATTGCGTATGGTTTGAACCTTCAGGAAGATGTTTTTAATAAAACAGATGACCGCTTCGAGCTTATTTCTAGAGTAGATCGCCACCTTACAAAAAAGTGGAGCTTTAGTGGTGAATTGAATTTCAGGACCCAGCTAACTGATGGTTATAGTGAGCCCGGGAGCACAGATGCTGATGATCGTATTTCTCGTTTTATGGCTCCTGGTTACTTGCTAGTGGGCCTTGGTTTCACCTATTCGCCTTCAGATAATTTTACCGTGTATATTTCACCAGCCACTTCCAAAATGACTTTTGTTCAGGATCAAACATTGGCCAATGAAGGGGCTTTTGGGGTAGAAGCTGGTGACACATTAGCCAACGGTACTTATGTGGAAGGCAAGCAGTTTAGATACGAAATCGGAGGTTATGTAAATATGACCTACCGCAGGGAGTTGCTGAAAAACGTTGATATGCAATTTAGGCTTGACCTGTTTTCAAATTACCTGGATGAGCAGTACAAGTATATTGATGTAAACAGTGAGTTTAAACTGTTTATGAAGGTGAATGATTATATCTCAGCCAACATATCCCTTAATGTGGTGTATGATCATGATATATTATTTGATACCGATAACGATGGTGTGATGGATGGCCCACGCACACAATTCAGACAAATACTCGGGGTGGGTTTTGCGTATAATTTTGGCTATGAGCCAAAAGAATAAACCCTCAATAAAGACTGAGCTTTAAAGCGCGGTGGCCAATGGTTATCGCGCTTTTTTGTTAGCGCATTAGTGTTAGAAAGTTTTTATACGAAAACACTTTGTCAGTATATGAGCCATTGATTATAAAGTAATATACCCCTTCAGTTGTTTGGCGAGATTGGTAGTTACCATCCCAACTAAAATCAGAGCCTTGATGCTCGTACACCAGTGTTCCCCATCGGTTAAATATCCTAATTTCAAAATCCGATAGACAAGGAATAGAAAGTGGTTCTGATAATTCAAAATTATCATTTACTCCATCTTCATTGGGTGTAAATACATTTGGGAACAAATCTTCTACATCTGGCGAAATAGCCTGTAGATTTATAACCACGGTTTCGGTAATAGTATCCGTGTATTTACAATTGTAGGAAACCGCCTGAAGCTGGATGTTCATTTTTTTGACAAGACTAACATCAATACAATTAGGAGTATAACAAATAGCTCCTTGTACTGCTTCAAAGCCACCTATGTTCAAAGAGGAAGGAGGGGTGATTTGGTCATTCTGAGGGCTAACCTCAAAGTCAGAAATCAAATAAATAGAGTCCAAGGCATTGGAGTCAACCACGTATACCTGAAAGCAAGTTTCTTCTTTTGCAGCTGTTTGAAAAGTCAATTGCTTTGGGGCTAAAAACTCTGGAAGGCGATTGTTTTCGCAAGCCAAAACTTGTAGCTGCATATCACGTCTTACCTCTCCAATTTTTACACCATTGCGATACTCGCTTACTGAATATGCAAATACAAACAAACCTAGCTGAGAAGCATTGCACTCAAGAACCCCTGTTTCGGGATCTATTTTCAAAGAGGGGTTTCCTGGGATAGCATTGCTAGCAGAGTATCCTGACTCCCAGTTTACTGGATTATAAGGTGGAAAGCTTGGAGGTGAATTGCCTCCAGTGCCTGAGCCGCTGTTGTAAGGAGTTACCATTTGGTAATAAAGTGAATCACCATCAGGATCAGTGGCACCCAAGTCCAATGTTCTAAGGTCATCCAAACACAGAAAACCTTTTGAGGGATAGCGGCCGAGCTTAGGAGTGCTGTTTCCAATAGCGGGATCTGGTATTTCTGCCACCCAAGTCATGCCGGTTCCTCCAGGGTTTATAAGGTTGTCAATTGCATAATTTCTGCAGCATACCTGGGCAGAAATTGTGTAACCGCCTGGGTTGTCTGGCAGCGTAATGCTGTCAAGGTAGGTGTATTCTTCTATACAAAGTGATGGTGGTGAGTAGCACTCATCACCAAGTGTAAGAGTATCTCCAGCCGGCAATTGCATCAATAGGTTCGTTACCCTGCTTCCTGAGCTAATATCGAAGGCCGAAATCTGCATGGAACCAAGTGAGGCAGTACCAGGGCTGCAGTCTTTAAAAATAACCAGCTTTACTCTAAAGGTATTGGTTCCAATTTGAGTTATTTCAAAGTTCCCGCCAATAATGTGCGAAGCCTTAACCGATACTCCAAGGGTAAATATTAACAATATGAGTAGAGAATATCTCATAAAGGAGATTTAGTTAAGAAATAGCATCTTTGAAAAAAGCACTTATGGGTGCCCCGGCCGAAAAATGCTGAATTACGGTAGGCATGAGGTCATCAGTTTCCACCAAGTCAGGGTCAAGCGTGGTCATATAATAGAACTGTTTTTTAAAAAGCAACGGCTGCTTCTCTGCGGCTTCAGCAAGTTCTTTTGGCAGGCGCTTGTTTTCTTCTCCTTTTATTTCGCCAAACAAGTTCACAAAATTAGGATCATCTAGCAGTGCGTCTATTTTTTTGGACGAATTTGCAATGTGCTGACGTACGGCCTCCAATTGTTCTTTTTGCAAAAAATAAGCACCGCCACCCACACTGATGTGTTCTGGCCCCAATGCTACATAAAACCCCGGGGAAGAATGATCTTTTCTTCCCTTTTCAGAAATAATGGCCGAGCGGTCTAATTTGTAAGGTGACTTATCCTTCGAAAAACGAATATCGCGATTGATGCGAAAAATACAGTCCTTGGCTTGAGCCGAAATAGAAGGATCCAGTTGGCGCGACTCTTCGATAAGGGCCGCCACAAATTTTTCAAAAGGTTTTTTTACCGACTTTTCATATCGCTTGCGGTTTTCGTCAAACCAATCTTTGTGGTTATTAGCGGCAAGCTCCTTAAAAAAAGCTAAAAAGTCACTGTCAAAATACTTCATGGTACGTTACGATTAATTTCAAATTACGGCATTTCAATTCAGTTATGCCCTTACCTTATAGTTTACGATATTTGCAGCCCTCTTTTTCATAAAAAGAAAATCGCATGAAAGACGCAAATACAGCACCAGCAATTTCTATTTCCAAAGATATTCTAAAAAAAGCCTTTAGCTTGATGAGCACAGCCAAGAGTATGGCCGAGCTTTACGAAGAAAACAAGGAAGTTACAGCCAAATATGTACACGCCACCTCTCGTGGTCATGAGGCTATACAATTAGCTACGGGAATGCAGTTGCTTCCGCAAGATTTTGTGTCGCCTTATTATCGTGATGATTCTATTTTGTTGGGCATAGGTATGTCACCTTACGATTGTATGCTTCAGCTTTTGGCTAAACGAGATGACCCATTTTCTGGCGGTCGAACTTATTATTCGCACCCAAGCTTGAATGATGCAGACAAGCCAAAAATTCCTCACCAATCTTCCGCCACAGGTATGCAGGCTATTCCTACCACTGGTGTGGCCATGGGTTTGCGTTACCGCGAAATTCATAAACTGGATGAAAGTGAAACACCAGGAGTGGTGGTTTGCTCGATTGGTGATGCTGCTATTACAGAAGGTGAAGTTTCTGAAGCTTTGCATATGGCGGCACTCAAGCAGTTGCCAATTATATTTTTGGTGCAGGATAACGAGTGGGATATTTCGGCTAGTGCCAAAGAAATTCGTTCGCAAGATGCCACTGAATATGCGGCAGGCTTTAAGGGAATCGAAGTAAGAACTATTGATGGAACAGATTTTAGCGAAAGCTATAATACGCTTGATGAGGTTATAGGAAAGGTGCGGAGTGAAAGACGTCCGTTTTTGATTCACGCCAAAGTACCTTTACTAAATCACCATACATCTGGAGTGCGAAAGGAGTGGTATCGCGATGATTTGGAAGAGCATGCTTTACGCGACCCTTATCCGAAATTGAAAAACCTTTGTTTGCAAAATGGTTTTTCGGAAGAAGATATTCAGGCCATTGAGGCAGACTCTAAAAAACTTGTAGAAAAAGATTACGCGCGTGCTCTGGAACAGGAAGACCCTCGTCCGGAGGATTTATATACACATGACTTTGCACCTACCCCAATTACGGAAGAAGTGGGTGAGCGTGCTCCACAAGGAAAGGATAAAACCGTGATGGTAGACGCAGCCCTTTTTGCCATCAAGGAAATCATGGAAAAACATCCTGAAGCGCTCCTCTATGGTCAGGATGTTGGTGGGCGTTTGGGAGGAGTGTTTCGTGAAGCAGCTACCCTTGCCCAAAAGTTTGGTGATGAAAGAGTGTTTAACACCCCTATTCAAGAAGCCTTTATTGTAGGTTCGACCGTTGGGATGAGTGCGGCTGGGTTGAAGCCAATTGTTGAGGTTCAGTTTGCCGATTACATTTGGCCGGGTCTCAACCAGCTTTTTACAGAAGTAAGCCGCAGCTGCTATTTATCCAACGGAAAGTGGCCTGTAAGTTCAATTTTGCGTGTACCTATTGGTGCTTATGGAAGTGGAGGGCCTTATCACTCTAGTAGTGTAGAAAGTGTTTTAACTAACATTCGTGGAATTAAAATCGCTTACCCTAGCACCGGAGCCGATTTGAAAGGCTTAATGAAATCGGCATTTTATGATCCAAACCCTGTTGTTATGCTAGAGCATAAAGGGCTTTATTGGAGTAAGATAAAAGGTACTGAAGATGCCAAGACCGTAGAACCATCAGAGGATTATGTGATTCCTTTTGGTAAAGGTAGAATCGCTTATGAAGCGGCTGCCGAAGCTATTGAAAGCGGAGAGTCTTGCTGCATTGTAACGTACGGAATGGGTGTGTACTGGGCTAAAGAAGCCTGGAAGCAGCATGATGGCCAAGTGGAAGTTATAGATTTAAGAACACTTTATCCTCTGGACGAAGAGTTGATCATTGAGCGGGTAAAGATGCACGGAAAATGTTTAGTTGTAACTGAAGAACCGGTCAGAAATTCATTTGCACAAGGCCTGGCCGGCTTCATTCAAAACCAATGCTTTCGTGAATTAGATGCCCCGGTAGATGTGATAGGGTCTGAAAATATGCCCGCTATACCACTTAATAGTACACTAGAGCAAACTATGATTCCAAACGGTAAAAAAGTATCTGAAAAAGTAGATCAGTTGTTGAAATATTAAACCTCTTTGAACTTGTAGTTAAAGTGTTTAAACAACTGACGCCTGTTTGGCGTGTTTGTCAATGATGGCTGTTGAGGGGAGTTAATTAAATCCAGCGATTTCCCTCCTCCTCCAAATGGAACATCAACTTGTATATGCTCCAAGAAATTGATAATTGTGTGCATTGTTCGAGTTGTTAATAATTTTTTGAAGGCGAACGAATATAGAAATATTTTTTTAATAACCAACTGTAAATACCTAAAAGTCAGTGCGGTATTTTTGGTTTTTGTAAAATCACGTGCCTTCGGTGTAGAAAAAGTTATTGACAATGTAGGTGAGTCCCACTGTTTGCTGTCCAAAAAAAAGGTTTTACAGCGCTGTAAAAATTCCACATTTTTTTTGATCAATATTTAGTTCCTGAA
>JAUHWX010000027.1 GCA_030427285.1 Bacteroidia bacterium | reverse complement strand
AGTGTTCTAAAACTATTCCCAAAAGACGCAACATACTATTGGTGCAAACCAAGTATCCCGCGTGGCAAAGATGCTGAAGAACTAAAACAAGACGCTTTGGCCATTGGCCTACAAGGCGAAGTTTATGAATCTCCAAACTTAGCTTTAGAGGCTTGTAAAAATGCAGTTTCAGCTAATGATTTAATCTTTGTTGGAGGAAGCACCTTTGTGGTAGCTGATGTGCTTTAGCATTCTAAAACAACACAAGGCTTAGATTATTCTTATTATTGTACGAAATAATTTAAGCATGTTTAGATTCTCGATTCTTGTTGTTACTTTTTGCCTTATATCAACTTGGTGTGTAGCTCAAAGCTCATTTACATTAACCCTTATAGACGCTTCCACCGGTCAGCCGGCTGTCAATCAGTTTGCTTCATTTGTAATTTACCCCAGCAACGGAACGCCACCTACTGCAGCTACACAAGAAGGAGTAACAAACCAAAATGGATCAATAAGCTTTGGCCCCGTTGCCGCAACTGGAAACTACACGATGGTTTCTGTATCCTATGATTGCAATAATCAGTACGTTATTGACACGATATCACAGGATTTAAGCATCAATCCAACAATGGTAGACACGCTTACGCTGGCATGTATGCCTGCCGGTGGCCTCAATTGTGAAACAGGAATAAACTTTGAGCCAGATACACTCAATCCCCTAACAGTACACATTACTTTAGATACTACATTGTACTCGGGAGCACCTCCAAGCCACACCTTTTTTCCTGGCGACTGGACCATTGCTCAAGAATATCCTCATTTTGTAATTGACTCTTTGTACTCACCTGGCTCAATAAAGATATCTTACACTTTCCCTGCTCCGGGAACTTACTCTATAGGCAATTTATCAACCATTTGGGACTCAACACTAATGGAAACCAGACCGTGCTTTATGGAAACCTTTGATACTATCACCGTGCCTTACACAAAATATTGTAAGGCAGGGTTTTTACTCGACACTAACGCCTCAAACTCTGACCTCCTATTTGTAATTAACACCTCAACACCCAACAGCAGCCACTATGCCAACAGTTACTTTTGGGATTTTGGTGATGGTAACACTTCCAATCTTCCATTACCTACACATTTTTATACCGCACCAGGAGCCTATGAGTTGTGTGTAACACTTACATCTGTTGATCCATTTCAAAATACCTGCACCAATACCTTTTGCGATACCATTGGTGTTGACTCAACAGGGCAGGTTATTTACAAAAACATGTCAAAGGGTTTTACCCTACAGGTGATAGATTCGAGTAGCATTGGGATTGGTGAATTAGGTCATCAGCCATTATTCACCTTGTTCCCCAACCCTACAAGTGGGATGATAAACCTCAGTCCATCCAACTATTTGGAAGACGAAGCAAGCTTTGTGGTTTATGACTTGTATGGCCGTGAGCTACTGAGCAAAAAGGTGAAAATTGGTTCTGATGCAGATTTAATCACATTAGACGTTTCAGCCTTACCAGTAGGAATGTATATAATTAAAGATGACAGCGGCTATAGTGCACTTTTTGAAGTGAAGTACTAAAGCATTTTGCCTATTTGCAAGAAGGGGGGGCTCACCATTTGTAGAAAATGCTATGCTTACTGTCCCGATAAAGTTTGTACCATTTGCACTTTTGCAGAAGACACAAACAGTTTAGTGTTTCTGTATCAACCGTGTTTGCTGTAAACCACCTGAGCTAACTTTCAACAAATACATCCCTTTTGAAAGCATAGAAATATCAATCTCCGTTTTATACGATTGAGGAATTACGGATTTTAGTTCTCGGCCTTGAATATCAAAAAGAGTAATACGCTCTGGAGTTTCTCCTTCATCTACTTCAATCATGATTTTATCCTTGGTGGGGTTTGGATAAACCGAGAAGGGTTTTGAGTTTGGGTTTTCTGAGAGATCAATAAACTGAGCTTTCTTGATTATCAAAATACCATTGTCAAAGTTTGTGAATTCATTTCCACATGCATTCATAAGTGTATTACCATCGCTTCCACGCTTCAATTGAATTTGTAGAGTATCGTTTTTCTTGATAATCCCGTGAATTTTTAGCCAAATAGAATCTCCTAGTAAATTTGTTCCTGGATTAAGACATCCAGCTCCAACGACAGGCCTAACAACTCCATCACTCCCAATAATCCTAAACTCTGAGCCATCAGGCGTCAAGCTAGAAAGTTGGAATTCTTTTAATGTAAATGAAATTATAGAATCTTCAGCTGTTACATTGCTTATCGTGTCAAGCACTTGAGAGCCTCCAAAAGCTGTGCTCACCAAACGATCAGGAAAACTATCGCGAATAACATAAGCAACATCAAACATGGAAGACCCTACCTGCGTCCAAAAGCCAGCTTGCAAATATCTGTACTCTTTAATCTCAAATACCATGGTAAACTCTCCAACTTCAGTTGGCGTTATCGCACCCGAGAAAGGAGTGGTTGATGGCATCGGGTTTATAAAGCTATACCCTGGGGCATACATCACGGGACTTCCGTTAGAGGCCACAGCAGAAACCAAAGTGGCTAAAACAGAATCATTATCTGGCTCTCCGAATCCAAATGAACTATACGATGTTATATTTTTGTAAAATAGAAATCGTGGCAGACCATAGGAGCCTCTTGATAGTTTTGTGGAGGTATTAGGGCCATGGGTGTTGTTAAGCATTGCATTTAGATAAAGAACAGAACTCCCAGGCTGAGCAATATTATCTATCACTGTGTCTCTACAACATTGTTGATATGAAAAACTATAATCCCCACAATTACCAGGTAATTTAACCGTGTCACGGTAATGAAACGCTAGCAAACCCAAGCTATCTTCAACTAAAGAGTCTACACAATAGGCATCTGCTGAAAAGCGCACCCCTCCACTACTTGTACCAGTCATTCCAGAAGGAACAAACGGTGACATCAATAATGTGTCACTACCATAGCACGTTGAGTTTAATAATACTTCTACGGGTTGATTAGAGGCTTTTGTACTTTCTGTTTGATACAAAACCAAAGTGACTTCGTAATCTCCAGAGGTATTCAAATATGAGTAACGAATCTCTCCACCCATCGGTCCACCAGCTTGGGCTAATTGGTATGAAAACACCAATAAAATCATGGCCAGCAGGGATTGAAAATTGCGTGTCACCATCGGTTTAGTTTTTGAATTGGGCATTGAATTACCTTATTCAAACTCACTATTCCAACAGGCAATTTGTTAAAGCTCAGTTTAACAAATTCTACGCCCCCCGTAAATAAAAGATTTTAGGCTAACCTACACCTGAACAGTGTGTGACCAAGGCCAATATCATCGGTATCCTCATCAATGATAAGACCGGCAGCGTGTACTTGTTTTATCATATCGCGAGAGTGATACATGCGGCTGTTTCCGTTGGCCATAGCCGTAAAATATAGCGATGTAGCATTTAGGCTGTACTCGGCACCTTCAAAGCGCTGGCGATCCCAATAAGTTTCCAAAATATAAAGACGTGTATCCGCGGTCATAGCTGCCGCTGCTCTTTTTAGTATTCCAAGAATTTCCTCCTCAGAAAAGCAATCCAAACATTGGCTAATCCAAAATACATCTGCCCCTTTTGGAAAAGGTTGGTTATCATCCAACAGGTCAATTTGATGCCCGTGAATACGCTCACTCAAACCAGCCTCCTCGGCTTGCTTTTTGGCGTCACGAAGCTGCCCTGGCAGATCGAGAATAGTAACCTCTACAACAGGATCATGCTGCACGCAAAGACGTGCCCACCTACCAGTATTACCACCTACATCATAAAGCTTGCGTGGTGGGTTTTTAAACACCATTTCAAGCAATGTAGGAAAGGCATTGTCAGAATAAAAATGATCAAAGGCAAACCAACTTTTACGAACTTGTGCTGGCAGTTCGGCCAGGCCTTTATAAATATTCTCCCACTCACCTAATACTTTTAGACCCGCTGGCTTTACCTCTCTTATAGCTTCTTCTAAGTAATACATCCCTTCGTAGCACACGTCCTGCACAAAGTCCATATTCACCTCAGTCATTTTATCGTTAAGCAAAAAGTATCCGGTTTTGAGCAACCAGTAGTGTTCGTTTTCTTCGCGAACTACTTTCATACTTGCCGCCATATCAAGCAATACTTTTACCCCATATTTAGAAACCCCCGTCTTCTTGCTAATGTCATCAGCGGAAATACCATCCTTATACGAATCACCCACAACCTGAAGTATTCCAGTATTTCTTATAGTCATTGCACATTGAAACGTAATGGGGCCAAAAGCTATTTTCTGTGCTTCAAACTTTGCTTCAACTGCTGAAATATCTTGACTAAAGGTATCTTTCATCTTTATCTAAATGGAAATTAGTACCAAAACGATTACTCAAGAAGGATAATTGCTGAAACAAAAAATCAGTAACAACCTCACTTGATGGCTAAAATAGATAATCATTCGTACTTGCCACAGAATGTTTTTAGGATGGTGACCACTAACTTTAATTGAGAGAATAGAGTAAAAAAAAAGCCTCATCAGACTGATGAGGCTTTCCCTTGAGAAGTGGGAGCTGAGGGATTCGAACCCCCGACCCCCTCGGTGTAAACGAGATGCTCTGAACCAACTGAGCTAAGCTCCCTTCCCTTATTTTTGGGACGGCAAATATAGAGCCTTTTTCTAATTCCCAAAACAACTATTGAAAAAAATCAAACATTTTTTATTCCCTATCATTTCCACTACTAAAGTACAGAAGCTATATTCGCAATCTACCTAAGTAATAATCAATGTTTTTACCTTGAAAATACCAGCGAAATTTGAAAATTCAATTTCAGAGAAAAATTTTTCACATTGTTCTGTATGTGGTGCTGATCTCATTGCTAACAACAAGGATTATCTAATAGAGAAAGCGTACAAGCGGTTTGCAAACAATCTTGGTGAAGAGTTGCTTTTTGAAATTGCCGTTTGTTTTGACTGTGCCGAAACAATGAAAGGCGAGCTCTCTAAAGAATCACTGGAAAGTATAAGTGCATTTTTCCAGAAAAAGAGCTTTGAACAAAAGCAAGCCAACCCAAATCCTGACCCATCAATACTTTTGGGCCAATGCTTACTCAGCGGTAAGAACTTATGTGATATGCAGGAGTATCAAGTTTATGCACATTGCCGTGGAGGCCAATTAGCCGACCATCATAGTTATTATATGCTTAGTGATGAAATTATTGAAGAAATTCAAGAATTACTATCTGACCACACAAGGGATCAACTTCAAAAGTTTAGTGACGATAACCTTGGAATACCACCAGAGCTTAAGAAGCTATTTAGCAATGGCGATTTAATTATTCTTTAAAATGTAAGCGCTAAACCATTCACCCATTTTACCGTAAGGTTGGGAATGTCCTCATCCTGCACCGGAAAGGCGTCATAAGTCATATTTAAAGTACTTACAAAAAATAATTTTTTAATTATGCCCAGCTTCAATTGCGTTTGAATGGAAGTTCTAAAGTCTTCCCAATAATCTATTCGAGGCTGATAGTAAACTGTGGTAGACCATTGTAGCTTGTCCTTCTTTGCTAAATATGTGGATAAATATGCACTAAATCGCGGATCATGCCTCTCAATGTTATTATCCAGCTCGTTTTCATATTCATACAATATCAAGGTTCCTAAAAAGCCTTTTCTGGTGGGCTTTTCAAAAAGCGTAAACCGTGTACCCCCTCCTGTGAGAATTCTATCGCGAATTCTCAATGGTCGATTTTGTTGATACTGACCTAAAGCCTCGTAAGTGAGCCACTCATTTTGCTTATAGCCATAGCGTGCATGAAACAGTAAGTTTTGTTCCAGCTTTTCATTAGCCGCAATAGAAACATCCCAGGTATTGAGAAATAACCATGTGCTTTTATCCTGCTTGTATTGAGCTGTAAAGTTATTATTGAGTTCAAAAAGCTCCCGTGTATTCTTTGTATAGGTAATATTAAAATTTTCGGTGCCATACCAACCATTACTATCGGCAGCACTGCGCAAAGATTCTATATTTACAATTTGAGAATAACCAGTGGTGAAGGATGCGACCAATAAAATAGAGAGAACAATAGGTTTCAACATGCAATCGTTTATTTTTAAGACTAGTGCAAAACTAAAAAGCCCCGAAAAAATCGGGGCTTAATAAACCTAAAAGGTCAAGTCATGAAACATTTGAAAACTCTACTCTGTGTCAAATATAAAGTAAAAAATCCTCATAAAACAAATAATTATTAATCTTTATTTACAGATACTTACAATCTTTAATGTCGAAAAAGTTATAACCCATGAACATTACAACTACAACAATCTTGAAATCAACACAAAGCATCTTACTTGGGGCTATTATTTTTCTTTCAGCCCCATCAAAATCTTTGGCTCAAAGCGAAGAATTAAAACAAAAGGTAAGCGCTTTTAAGAATGATCTGGAATCCTATGAAATGAAATATCTTAACATAAGTGATCGTGATTTGGGAGGTATTGAAAAAACCGGATATGCCTGGAAAGATGAATTTATGTTAAAATCAAAAGAAAAAGAAGAAAATAACATTGGTAATAAGAGCTACGCCAAATATTACTTTTCTATTTTTTCATACGAAACCATTGAAGATCGCCAGTATGGCCTTAAAGATTGGATGGGTGATTTTATAAACAGTGAAGAAATACGCCCAGGACGCGACATGCGCACTTACCCAGAAGCTACTCCTACCATAATTCTCATTAATGATTTAGAAATAATAACCTGCAACTATAAGTGTAGTGACTTTTCAGATGATGGCTTTGACAAATGGAAAGATATGCTGCTAAAGTATTTTGGGGCAGATAATACTATAGTAATTGAAATTATGTGTGATGGCCCATTGAAGTGGACAAAAAACGCTCCTGACCCAAAGGATCGTAGAAAGATGATTTAAGCTCTTGATGAAAATACCCTCTTTTAGCGTTATCAGATTTTTTTTACATTGCCCTGCTTAGTTCAAACAAAACAACTTTACTAACGTATGCGACTCTCCAATCTCCACATTGGGATTTTATCCCTTATTGCTTTTTCTGCTTTCTCGCAAAGCCAATTTAAATATATCCATTCAGCTGACTCTATAAATCTCGGGCTTCAAAAGCATGACGAGGGAGATTATGAAAGAGCAATTGAACTATATAGTTACGTGAGCCCTGGTGACACAAACTACCAGCTTGCATTGTATGAAAAATGCCTTAGCCTGGTGGATAATAAGCAGTATGACGAGGGTATTGAACTAGCCAAAACTGGCGTTGGCTTTAAAAACTTTTATGAAGGTCAATTTTATAATTTGCTTGGAACTTGCCATGACCTAAAGGGCCAGAAAAAAGAAGCTATAGAAGACTATACACATGCTCTGGAAAGATTCCCCTTGGACTATGAGCTATACTATAACAGAGCGGTAGTATACCAAGGGCTGGAAGATTATCCTGCCATGCTAGCCGACCTAAAAAAGGCTGTAGAAATAAATCCTTTTCACCTCAACTCACATTTGGCATTGGCAACCCTAGCCTTAAACGAAAGGCAGTATGCTCAAGCACTATTGGCCATGGGATATTATTTGATGTTGCACCCAAATACTCAAACAGCAAATGATAATTTGGTACTATTCAATACTGTCGTATCAGAGCAAATAGAACTTGACTCAAAAGGGCTAGAGTTTGGAAATGAAAAGGATTTTCAAAAAATCAACCAACTTATTACGAGCTATGCCGCTCTACGTGATGATTATAAAACAACCAGTAAAATAACCTTTCCTTTTGTAAAGCAACTGCATTTAGCCATTGATCAATCCTTAAAAATTAAAGAGCGTAAAGGTTTTTGGGAAAACTACTACCTCCCCTTTTATGAAGATGTAATGAATACCGAGTCATTTGAGGTTTTTAGCTATCGGATTCTTCTATCGAGTGGTAATAGCAAGCATCGCAAAATCTTCGAAAAAAATGATAAGGAAATCAAGGAATATAAAGATCGGCTAGCCGGTTTAATAAAAGAGATATACGGCCTTCATCACGCTGGATACATTAGTACCAATGAAGAAATTAAGTATTGGTTTTTTGATGACTATACCCGAGTTAGAGCCATTGGAAATGTAAATTCTAAAGATATTCCCGTTGGAGAATACAAATACTATTATACATCAGGATCACTTTCTGCCAAAGGCCATTTTGATGAACAAGGCGAACGGGATGGCGAGTGGCTATTTTATCACACCAATGGATCTTTAAAAGAAAAAGCATTGTATAAGGATGGTAAACTTAATGGCCCATCAACCGATTATTTTGAAAATGGGTTTAAGAATATAGAGTCTGCTTTTACTGATGACATGAGGGACGGTAGCACTTGCGTTTTCAGAGAATCAGGAACTTTAGCGAGGTGTATGAATCATAAAAAAGGACAGCTAGAGGATAGTCTGGTTTATTATTATGATGACAAAACGGTAGAAACCTGGCTTCCGATGAACGATGGGCTAATCGATGGCACTGCACTTTACTATAGAGCTGATGGTACACTAAGCTCAAGCCTAACCTGGAAAAATGACAAAAAAGAAGGCCCCTTTGAAGCAACTTATAGCAACGGAAATATTTACAGCAAGGGTAGCTATAAGGAAGGAAATTACCAGGGCCCATACACCTCTTATTATCCAAATGGGCAGATAAGCAGCGAGGGTAGTTATTCCGATGGAGTGAAAGTTGGAGAATGGAAACATTACTACTACGATGGGAAACTGAGTAAACTAGAGACCTTTGACGAAGCAGGGAAAGCTACTGGCCATGAAGAACTATATGATTACAATGGATATAAAACCGCAAGTTTCGAAAAGCTCAAAGGTGAAATACAATCTTATGAAATTTACAATAGAGAAGGCGAGGTGCAGCAATCGGTAAAGCGCAAGCGTGGCTCATTTTGGTATGAAGACTACACCCTTGATGGTGTGAAAACTATAGAAGGAAATTATGAAGGAGACAGCAAGGTAGGTTTATGGAAATATTATTCTGCCAATGGCACGCTTCAATCAGAAGAAACCTTTGATGAAAATGGACTCTCAACTGGTACGTGGAAATACTACCACCCCAATGGCCAACTGAAAAGACAATATACCGTAACCACGGATACACTAAACGGGTATGATGTGAGCTATTATAGCAATGGACAAATGAGCGACCAAGGCTACAATTGGAAGGGAAAAGCCCAAGGGCGAAGGGAATACTATTACCCTGATGGTACACTAAAATCAGTAAACTTTTATGTAAACGGAGATTACAATGGGCCACAGTATTACTACAATGTGGAAGGAGACTTGTATCTAATTGAGTACTACAAAATGGGGATTAGCACTAAAATCGAAAGTTGCGCTAAAGATAGCATCTCCTACTATACTCATGAAGTAAGCCATCCTGATGGAAACCTCATTAGAAAGTACCCAAATGGTACTGTGCTAAACAAGCTACCTATGGCCGGAGATAAGCTTTATGGAAACGGCATATGGTATTACGGAAATGGCAAGGTGGAGTCGCAAGGCGCTTATTTGGATGGAGACAGACATGGTGTATGGAAGTGGTTTTACCCCAATGGCAAAACAAAGCAGGAAGGCTTATATACACTTGGTGTGAAAGATGGAGTGTGGACTAGCTATCACCCAAATGGCAAGGTGGAAAATACCTTTAACTATGAAAACGGGAATTTACACGGTGACATTATTTACTACTATGAAGATGGAGCATTGGAAACTAAGACCACTTATTTTCAAGGAGAAGTAAATGGCAAAAGATACTTTTATGATTACAATGGAGAAGTTGATCATATCAGATTATACGATCAAGGTAGAATTATAGGTTACTCCTACCTTTTACCTGATGGAACCGAGGCTCCAATTAAAACCATATCTAAAGAGACTGCAGAGGTTATCAGTTATTTTAAAAATGGAAAAGTGTCACGCACCTATAATTTAAAAAATGGTTTGTTTTATGGTGATTATGTTTCCTATAATCAGGATGGAACGGTTCGTACGAAATCTTTTTACGAAGATGACATCAAAACGGGACTGGCATCAACCTATTTTGAAAATGGAAAGCTACAAACAGAAGCTAATTATTTGAATGATTTGCTACATGGTGAGTATTTAGAGTATCATCCAAATGGTAAATTAAAATCAAGAAAGCACTACCTGAATAATACATTGCACGGAATTGCAGAAGAATATAACAGCAGTGGCACCTTGGTAAAAAAGTACAACTACCAAAACGGGCTCCTTTATGATGAACTTTAAAAAATGTAAGCCCTTAGCGGCTTACTTACTATTTACCACTGCCCTGTATGGTCAACTTACCCCCAGCGCATATATTGATAAATATGCCGATGAATATGTAGTAAGGCTAAAAGACCATTGCTACACCAACATTGCCATAAAGAAGGGAGAGATTGTAATCGATCGTAATTTTTCACAAAAAAATCTATACCTGGACAAATCCTCCAGCAGTATCGGAAACACCTCTTTACAGTACAATCCACCATTTACTTACATTGACAATATCAAGGCCTATAGTTTAATTCCTAAGTTGGATGAAGACGCTTACCAAAAACAAAAGGTAAAGGATATTACCGATAAAGATGTTATTAGCGAAAACATCTTTTTTGGAGGCAACCGGGCAAAAATATTTACCTACAGTGGTCTTCAGAAAGGAGCCATTACCGTATTAGAGTATACCGAAAATGTAGTGGAGCCTAAGCTTGTAGGCAGTGAGATTTTTCAAAGTTTTGGAAAACTCGAAGACCAACTTTTTGAACTGACCTACGATGAAAACATCAATATTGACATTAAGTATTTCAATTGCACAGAAAACTATTTTCACCATACAGTAGAGACCAAGGGCGGAACTATAATACACAGGTGGGTTCCTAAGGTGAATGAAGAGTTTAAGTCAGAAAGTGACATGCCTGAATACCTAAGTATAATGCCGCATATTGTGTACCGAGTAGTTTCGTATAACTACAAGGGCGATAGTGTAAATGTACTCAGAGGACCTGAAGACCTGTATGCCTGGTATCAAAGCCTTATGATTGATGTTAATGTGGACGAAAACGATTATATCAACAAAATAACAGACAGCCTTATTGCAGGCGAAACTTCTCCTCGTATAAAAACGCAAAAAATATTTGAATGGGTACAGAGCAATATTAAATATATAGCCTTTGAAGATGGCCTGGGCGGCTTTAAGCCAAGGCTACCCACGCAAGTATTTGAAAAGCGATATGGAGATTGTAAAGATATGAGCTGCCTTACAGTGAATATGCTCCGCCATGCTAATATTCCTGCCTACCATACTTGGATTGGTACTCGTAGATTGCCTTACACATACAGCGATGTGCCTTCGCCCCTGGCTGATAATCACATGATAGTGGCTGTATTGCTTGATAGTAATATTATCTTTTTGGATCCCACGAATTCCGACCTCCCATTCCCATTACCATCTTCTTTTATCCAAGGTAAAGAAGCCATGATAGGAATCTCCACAGATAGCTTTGCCATTGAAACTGTACCCTTTGTCTCCGCCAATGAAAATGTGGTTTATGATTCAACTTTTATTACGCTTGATGGATTGGATTTATCTGGCTCGGGAGTAAGAAACTACCGCGGTTATTACGCTGACAACTTAAACAGCAAACTCCATGACAATGATCAAGATGAGCTAAATGATTTACTAAAGTACCACGTAAGAAAAGGAAATAATAAATGTATTTCCAGCGGATATAACTTGAAAAAAGAAACTGACAGGACTTTGATTTCCTATCAATTCGATGTGACGGGCTACGCTTATCAAGACGGAGATCAGGTGTTTTTAAACCTTAACCTTGAGAAGGTAATGAGCGACTATAAAATAAAAGATGACAGAGTATACCCCGTTGAGTATCGCTTTGCCTACACTATGATAAGAAGCTTTACTATTCAAATTCCAGAGGGATACATGGTTTCGCACACACCCCCTCCTGCAGAATTTAGTACAGACGATTTTGGCTTTTCTCTAAACTACACACAAGCTGGAAATACATTAAGCTATCACCTTGAAATTGACCTGAAAGATCTAAGAATAGAAAATGACCAATTTGCAGATTGGAATACTATGATTAAGGAACTTAATAAAAACTATAACTCTTCAATTATCCTAACAAAATTATGAAGCAACTGATACTTCTGTTTACTCTTCTTGGCCTTTCTCAAGTTAATGGCCAGTCCTATAGCTCTGAAGACTATAACTGGGGCGAAGCAAAATATGATGTACTAAAAGTAGATGACAGTACTAATGTATATGACATTTTAAATAAGCGTCTTTTCCACTATTATTACAATAGCAACAATGATTTAATTGCTGAATATCTATTTCATAGAAAAGCGTACATAAATAGTAATGATGCCATTGAGAGATTAAACAAGATTTACATTTCTCAAAGTAAGGATAACATTAGAAAATTTATGGCACGAGTAATTAACTCTTCTGGAAAGACCATTGAAATAACTGAAGAAAAAATTCTGAAAGGTGTGGATGAAGATACCGAACAGGAGTATGTGTATTTTGCAATGGAAGGTCTGGAAGTAGGAAGTCAAATAGAGTACTTTTTTATAAAAGAAATAAACCCTACCCTGAATGGGCTACTTCAAAATATACAGGGATATGAGCCGATACAGAGGTATGAGCTAGATATAATTTCTCCATGGAATTTGGTGATGGGTACCAAAATTTACAATATAGAGGCTGAGTTTAAAAGTGACACCTCAAATGAAAACGAGAATCACCTCTATTTGCACCTAGATAGTGTTTTACCAATGAAAAGAGAGGAAAGCACTTTTACCGAAGCCTACCTTGGTCGATCCATATTTAAACTTGACCGAAACCTATATACCGGCAAAACCAATATCTACGCATATAGCCACATAGCTCAGCGAGTTGTGGACAATCTCAATGGAGAATTGAGTAAGAAAGAAATCAAAACGCTGGCCCGTATTGAAAAAGAGATTGCCGCATTTGAACCTGAAAATAAAATTAGTGACATCCGCAGGATGGAAAACTATCTCAAAACCAACTTTCAGTACTTAAACTATGGCGG
The DNA here is from genome assembly GCA_030427285.1 of Bacteroidia bacterium. Taxonomy (GTDB): domain Bacteria; phylum Bacteroidota; class Bacteroidia; order Flavobacteriales; family Schleiferiaceae; genus Owenweeksia. Next base: position 8,460 of record JAUHWX010000027.1, on the reverse strand, counting down.
AGAGCCGTATTATAAGATTAACAGTGTGTATCAAAATAAATCTTTTAACGAGCTAGGAGGACTTATTCTATACACTCATTTACTTAAAAATATGGGCGTGGATTATTCCATTGTATATACAACAGACCGCTCCGAACTGCCGTTTGACCCGGATTTTGCAACTCACCTTTACCTAGAAGACATCCTTCTTTACATTACCGAAGAAGATGCATTTATAGATATTTCAAGCCCATTTACGCGAATGGGATACATTAATGAATTGAACCGACATAACTATGGGCTTTTTATAGAAGAAACCAAGCTAAACGGCACTACGGTTGCCATCTCTTCTACGGACTTCATAAAGGCCAGACCCGCTGCTTTTACCGCAGATACGCTGGTTGTAGATGTGTCTTTTGGTGATGATTTTGTAGGAAGCTCTTTGAATGTAGAAAGGGTTCTTTCAGGGTACTCCGCAGGGTTTTACCAACCTATTCTTGATTTTATAAAGGATGGAGAATCTCGAAAAAATCTGGAAGAATCAATTCTCCAGTATGTAGATAGTGAAGCCGAAGTTTCTGCCTATGACATACAAAATGCCAGGGCCAATCTACTAGGCGTAAAACCTTTGCGCGCCAAAGGAAAATTGACCACCAACAATTTTATCGAAAATGCGGGAACTAGTTTTCTTTTCAAAGTAGGCTTGCTAATAGGGCCACAAACAGAAATGTATGAAGATGAAAAGGACAGAACATTAGATATACAGACAACGCAAGCCAGATCTTATCATCGCACCATTACCTTTCAAATACCAGAAGGATATGAAATAAGTGGATTAGAAGCTTTGAATATGGATGAAAAACTGATGTACAATAATGAACTTTCGGGAAGATTTGTATCTAGCTTTTCGCAAGAAGGCGATATGATCACCATAGTTATTGAGGAGTTTTATGATGAAGTGTACTATCCAAAGGAACTTTTTGAAGAATACCGAAATGTAATCAATGCTGCTGCGGACTTTAATAAGAAAACCGTACTTCTGAAAAAAGCATCTTGATTTAACCCATCCAGCCTTCTCTATCCAAACTACGATATTGAATGGCTTCTGCTAAATGGCCCGTTTCTATATTTTCGCTGCTTTCTAAATCAGCAATAGTGCGGGCCACTTTTAATATCCTGTCATAAGCGCGGCCGCTGAGATTAAGCTTATCTATGGCATGGCGTAACAAGTCCTGGCCATCTTTCTCAATACGGCATACTTCGCGTAAATGGCGGGTTTGCATTTGGGCATTATTGTAAATGCCTTCCGTTTCCTTAAATCTCTCGTTCTGTATTTCACGGGCCACCACTACCCTTTTCCGTATATCTGCACTTCTTTCTTCCTTCCTTTCGGATGACATTTCATCAAAACTTACAGGAGTAACTTCCACATGCAAGTCAATTCGATCTAAGAGAGGGCCTGAAATTTTGTTGAGATACTTCTGCACTATACCGGGTGAGCAAACGCATTCTTTACTAGGATGATTAAAGTATCCGCAAGGGCATGGATTCATTGAAGCTACCAGCATAAAAGAGGCCGGGTAATCAACTGAAAAGCGCGCACGGCTTATATTTACCTTTCTATCTTCCATAGGCTGGCGCATTACTTCCAGCACCGTCCGTTGAAATTCCGGCAACTCATCCAAAAATAAAATGCCGTGATGTGCCAATGAAATTTCTCCCGGCTGCGGAAAACTACCACCACCAACTAAAGCAACATTCGAAATAGAGTGGTGCGGACTGCGAAAAGGTCGTTGCGCCACCAGACTTGCATTATTACCCAACTTACCCGCTACAGAATGAATTTTAGTTGTCTCCAAAGCTTCATTCAAAGTCATGGGAGGAAGAATGGTAGGCATGCGCTTGGCAAGCATTGTTTTTCCTGCTCCCGGAGGCCCAATCAAGATTACATTATGGCCACCAGCTGCTGCTATTTCTAGAGCGCGTTTTATGTTTTCCTGTCCTTTTACTTCACTAAAATCAAAAGCCGGATTTTCTAAATGTTGACGAAACTCTTCACGAGTATTTACAATAGTTGGCGAAATGTTTTTTTCTCCTGACAGGAAATCAACCACATCAGCAATACTATCCACACCATACACCTCAAGGTCATTTACAATAGCGGCTTCACGAGCATTTTCCGTTGGAAGAATAAACCCTTTAAAACCTTCTGCCCTAGCTTGAATAGCAATGGGCAAAGCACCCTTGATAGGCTGAACCGTTCCATCTAAGGACATTTCTCCCATGATTATATAATCACCAATGTTGGGCATTTCGTGCTGACCAGAAGCGGACAATATTCCCAAAGCGATGGGTAGGTCATAAGCCGAACCTTCTTTACGAATATCGGCCGGAGCCATGTTGATGGTAATCTTTTTACCCGGCCATTTATATCCTCTATTTTTTAGCGCAGCCGTTATTCGATGCTGACTTTCTTTTACAGCGCTATCGGGCAGCCCTACCAGATGAAAATTTATTCCGGTATCAATATTTACTTCTATGGTAATTGTGGTGGCATCTACACCAAAAACGGCACTGCCAAAGGTTTTTACTAGCATTAGCTAAGGGGTTTGTTCACTGAAAATTACCACTTTTAAATTAAACAATTCAACTTATAAACATCCCCCAAATCCCTCACTGTATTGGTTATATTTGCCTTTCTTTAGATTTTAGAATAAAAACATATTTGATATGAGCGATGATAAAGGCGCAAAACTGAAAGCGCTACAACTTACCATGGACAAGATGGACAAAACCTATGGTAAAGGTGCGGTGATGCGAATGGGTGATAGCCCAGTAGTTTCGGTTGAAGCTATTTCTTCTGGTTCTTTAGGTCTTGATGTAGCTTTAGGAATTGCCGGTTATCCAAAAGGAAGAGTCGTTGAAATTTATGGCCCTGAATCTTCTGGTAAAACCACGCTTACCCTTCACGCTATAGCAGAAACACAAAAGCAAGGTGGCATTGCTGCATTTATAGATGCCGAACATGCTTTTGACCGAACCTATGCAGAAAGCCTGGGTATAAACACTGAAGAGCTAATTATTTCTCAACCTGATAATGGCGAGCAAGCTTTGGAAATTGCCGACAACCTTATTCGCTCAGGTGCAATAGACCTTATCGTAATTGATTCCGTGGCTGCGCTTACACCTAAAGCCGAGATCGAGGGCGAAATGGGTGACAGCAAAATGGGACTTCAGGCGAGATTGATGTCTCAAGCTTTGCGTAAGCTTACAGGAACGATTAGCAAAACCAAGTGCTGCTGTATTTTCATTAACCAACTTAGAGAAAAAATTGGGGTGATGTTTGGAAACCCTGAAACCACGACCGGTGGTAATGCTCTCAAATTTTACGCATCTGTTCGCTTGGATATAAGACGTACATCACAGATAAAAGATAATGACGGTGTAATTGGTAACCGTACTCGCGTAAAAGTGGTGAAAAACAAAATGGCACCGCCCTTTAAGCAAGCCGAGTTCGATATTATGTACGGACAAGGAATTAGCAAGGTTGGTGAAATAATTGACCTTGGTGTAGAACATGAAATTGTAAAAAAATCAGGATCATGGTTTAGCTATGGCGACACTAAATTAGGCCAGGGACGTGATGCTGTAAAACAACTTTTGCTCGACAATCCCGAACTTGCCGAAGAGATCGAAGGCCTTATAAGAGAGGCTATTAAAAAGTAGATCGAAATACCTTATCAAAAGTCCGCTTAGTATGAGCGGACTTTTTTTAGTTTTGACAGCTATGAAAAAAATCCTCTTAGTACTTTTTGCAATGTTGTTTTTGGCTAGTTGCCAAAACACGCCTAATGATGAAACCAATAAAGAAACTTCGACATCAGAAGACACCAATGGGATTCCTTCATCAAAATTAGATTCTATAAACGACCTTTTATCCAATGATGAGCTTAATGCTGAAAAGCTTGTGCTTAGAGCTAAAGTCTACTTATCTGCTAATAATGTAAATGCTGCCAGAGTAGATATTGCCAAAGCAATGCAGTTGGATAGTAACCTGGCCTTAGTTTATGAAGCGCGTGGCGAAATGAGCTTTATGCTAAATAAAGGCCGTGCTGCGCAAAAAGACTGGGAAAAGTGCATCAAACTAGATCCTAAAAATTCAAACTGCCTTCTAAACCTTACGGAGCTTTACATCACTGTGAATAATTATGAGCGGGCACTAGAAATGGTAAATCGACAGCTTGAGATTGATGACAAAGATCCCCAGGCATATTTTATGAAGGGCATAATCGTGAGAGATGATAAACAAGATACCGGCCTTGCACTACAGTATTTTCAAAATGCAGTAGACCTAAAACAAGATTACATCGAAGCTTTGGATATGCTAGGGGTAACCCTTGCTAATCGTGGGGATACACTTGCTCCATTTTACTACAAGCGCATCTTGGATCAACAGCCGCAGCGTTGGGATATTTATTACAAAATGGGAGCTTACTACATGAGTCAAAACGAAGAAAATCGTGCTCTTGAAGCTTTTACCCAAGCCACCCAAATAAACCCTGCTGATGCTGAAAGCTACTACAGCATGGGCTACATTCACCTTACACTAAGACAATTTGCCAAAGCAAGAGATTTGTTCACACAATCCATCAACGCCAGAGACAGAAACTACAAAGCCTACTACGGTAGAGGTTATTCTCATGAAATGCTCGGTGATGTTATTAATGCCAAAAAAGATTACCAGAAGGCTATAGAGATTTTGCCAATGTACACCCCCGCCAAAGAAGCTTTAGCCAGAATAAATAAGTAGTCCTTTGTTATGCCATTATCTCCAGTAAAGATTTGGGATCAACAGGCGCAAAAAGCGTTTTTTTCCGCATTAAAGACTAAATCAAAAAGTGATCAGGGAAAGTTCATTTTAGCCAAAGCTGAAGAACTAATAAATCAAGGAAAAAAAAAGAATCATGATTTGCTAAAGGGGGCAGAGTCTTTACTCAGCATGTACACCTTGAAGTACCAAAACCCAGAAACAATGGACACAGTAAATAATCTGCTTGCCAAAGTGTACATCCATCTTGGAGAAAAGGAAAAGGCTAATCGTTTTTTGAAGTAGGCATTTGTCGTTTCAATTGAGGATAATCAGTAATTACCCCGTCCACGCCCATTGCTCTTAGCTGAGATATTTCCTCAACACTATTTACTGTCCAGGGGATAATTTGAATTCCCTTTTCGTGACAATAATTTACAAGTTCATGATCTACCAAAGGGAAGTAACAGCTGTATATTTCAGGTTCAAAACCTAAATCTGCAATATGTTCCTTTGCAGAAATATCATCTTCTACAAGCAAAGCCAATTTTACCTTTGGGTATTCTTTATGTAAAAACTGTAAAGGTCGTTTGTCAAAGCTCTGAATAACCGTGCGGCTTAGCACTTCTTTATTCTTAAGTAATTCTACCAGCAAACTCGCGTATTCCTCAATTTCCGGATGGTACAAATTGTCCCACTCAGGGCGACTTTTTATTTCAATGTTATAATTTGGAGCTGGTAGTTTATTCGCTTTAGCATAAACCTCTGCCGTGTCTATCACATCTTCAAGCAAGGGCTTTACTGCAGGTATTTTCTTTTGATCCGGAAACTTTGGATGAGGTAAAAGCCCGCAATCCACATGGCTTATATCACTATACGTCCATTGGAAAATATTATTACCAGCTCCCAAAGTATCAGGCCGAACTACTTGTGGAAAGTTTGCATTACAAATTTGTGGGTGAAAAAATGGCTCATGAGAAACCACCAGCTTTTCATCACTGCTTACCACCACATCCATCTCCAGGGTATTCATCCCTTCGTCCAAGGCAAATAAAAAGGCGGGAATGGTATTTTCAGGAAATGCACCACGGGCACCACGATGGCCTTGCCATTCAAAATCAGGGCTAGAGGGCGCTGTGGTTGTAGTACATGAATTCATCAAACTTAGTGTTCCAAGAAGCAAACACAGTTTTCTCATAGCTTACTTCGCGCTTCGTGTGGCTTTTTCAATCCAGTCCCACTCGTCTTTTCCAAGTGCTTCCAAAAAGTTCATTTGCCCGGCACCTTGAAGCCATTCACCACCATCAATAGTTACCACTTCACCATTCATATATGAAGCAAAATCTGAAACTAAATAAGCTGCAAGATTGGCCAATTCCTGACGTTCGCCAGTTCTCCTCATAGGCACCTCAGCCTCCAGATCAAGCTTTTCAGAAATATTTCCTGGAAGCAACCTATCCCAAGCTCCCTTGGTAGGAAATGGCCCCGGAGCAATAGCGTTAAAGCGAATGCCATACTTAGCCCACTCCACTGCCAATGATTTGGTCATGGCCAAAACCCCAGCCTTGGCCATTGCCGATGGCACCACATATCCAGAACCTGTGGTAGCGTAGGTAGTTACTATATTCAGAACGGTTGCATTTCCATGCTCCGTTTTTATCCAATGTTTTCCAAAAGCCAATGTGCAGTTTTTGGTGCCTTTTAATACAATATCAATTACTGCATCAAAAGCTCCGGCCGAAAGTCTTTCCGTAGGGCTGATAAAGTTTCCTGCAGCATTGTTCAAAAGCACATCTACCTGACCGTACTTTTCGATCACGGCATCGTGAAAAGCTTGTACCTCATCATAGTTTCTTACATCACATGAAAAAGGAAAAACCTCGCCTCCATTGGCTTCGGCCATTTCTTTAGCTGATTTTTCAATCACTTCCTGGCGTCTTCCGCAAATGGCCAATTTAGCGCCAAGCTGCAAAAAATATTCGCCCATAGAGCGCCCAAGCCCAGTGCCACCGCCTGTAATTACAATTACCTTTCCGGCTAGCGCATCTTCACGAAGCATACCCTCCATATATTGTTTTGTCATAACCTTTAATTTTGGCTAGGATTTTTAGTAATCCTGTTCTGAGCTTTCACAGCAAATGTATTCATTTGCACCATCCAATAATATTCCTGCAAATTATGCAAAAGACTGACATACGCTTCCCGCTTGCCGAAAAGATTGCACAATCTTTATCTATTCATGAAGATGATAGAATGGATGACTATTTCTGGCTTCGTGATAGAGAAAATCCAAAAGTGATAGAGTATCTGAATGCCGAAAACGCATTCCGCGAAAGCGAAATGAAAGATACTGAAGGGCTTCAGGAAAATCTTTTTCAGGAAATAAAAGGGCGCATAAAGCAGGATGATGCCTCAGTTCCTTACCATAAAAATGGATATTGGTATTATGTTCGATTTGAAGAGGGAAAAGAGCATCCAATATATTGCCGTAAGAAGGGCCAGCTTAGTGCAGATGAGGAAATAATGATGGACGTAAACATAGAAGCCGCCAAGCACAGCTACTATCAGGTGGCAGGCATGAGCGTGAGTCCTGACAATAAATTACTGGCTTTTGGTGAAGACAAAGTGAGCCGTAGAATTTATACGCTTCGCTTTAAAAATCTGGAAACCGGAGAAATTTTGGAAGATGAAATCACCAACACCACTGGAGGTGCAGCTTGGGCTAATGACAATTCTACCATTTTCTACACTGCCAAAGACGAAACACTTCGCCCGAATAAAGTGTACAGACATAAACTTGGCAGCAATGCTGAAGATGTTGAAATTTATCACGAAGCAGATGAAACCTTTGTGTGTGGCGCTTACCGCAGCAAATCGCAATCTTACATTATGATTGCTTCCGGGAGCACTGTTTCCAATGAATACCGCTATTTGGATGCCAATAACCCTGAAGGTGAGTTTAAAATCATTCAACCCCGTGTTCGCGATTTAGAATATTCAGTGGCGCACTTTGGTGAATTTTGGTACATCCTTACCAATGCAGACAAAGCCACCAACTTTAAATTGATGCGTGCTCCACTTTCCAAATCCACAAAGGAAAATTGGGAAGAGATAATTCCGCACCGCCCGAATGTGTATTTGGAAAACCTTGAAATATTTAAGGAATATCTGGTAACTGAAGAGCGCCAAAATGGCTTGACGCGAATTCGCATAAAGCGCTGGGATGGCAGCGATGAGCATTACATGGAGTTTGACGAAGAAACCTACACCGCTGGTATTGGCAACAACCCTGAGTTTGACAGCCAAACATTGCGTTACGGCTATTCATCCCTTACCACGCCTTCCTCCGTTATCGATTATGATATGGAGTTTAGAAAAAAGCAAGTGATGAAACAGCAGGAAGTAGTGGGCGGCCACAATCCTGAAGAATACCACGCTGAGCGCATTTGGGCTACAGCAGAAGATGGCACCAACGTGCCGATGTCTTTAGTTTATAAAAAGAGCTTGAAGAAAGCAGAAGGCAACCCTACCCTACTTTACGGCTATGGATCTTATGGAATTACGGTAGACCCAGGTTTTAGCGCAACCAGGCTTAGCCTGCTGGACAGAGGTTTTGTGTTTGTAATAGCGCACATACGTGGTGGGCAATACCTCGGACGCCAGTGGTATGAAGA
>JAUHWX010000026.1 GCA_030427285.1 Bacteroidia bacterium | reverse complement strand
ATTGTATTCTTCTTTTTTTTAATTAGTTTTAATCTAGCATATAATTCATCCATTCTTGCTGAAATGTCAAGTTGGTTATTGTTCCAATATTCATCTATATAGCATTCTTGGAAAGTTGAAGTAGGTAAATAATGAAAATAGACTTTTTGTAGGTAACCCATATTACCATTTTCTAATTCATTTAATTGAAATAGGATTTCTGACTTTAAGGAACTAATATCTTTAAATTTAGTCCATACTACATCAGAATTTTCATCAAATCTATCAAGGAGGTCTTTTGTAGTTTCAATAAATTCTTCTAAATCTCTATTCATATTAATGCATGCCAACGACCTGTGTATATTCAATTTGTTTATATATGCCTATATGTTGGCGCTTGGTATCTGCTTGCAATATAGGAGGTTCGTGCCAAATAATATAGCCATTCACTCTTGTTGTATTTGCAAGAGTGATAGGTGTGAATTTAGAAAGTGGAGGCTAGAATTCCAGTTTTGTTTGCTTGGCCAGCAACCTAAAACTTTGCCGATGATAAGGCGTGCTTCCATACTTTTCGATGGCCGCACGGTGGTCGGTGGTGGGGTAGCCTTTATTTTTTTGCCAGCCGTATTGCGGAAATTCTTCAGCCAACTTAGCCATGTATTCATCACGGTGGGTTTTGGCTAAAACTGAGGCTGCGGCTATGTTTTTAAACTTACCATCACCTTTTATAATGCAGTGGTGAGCAATATTTGGGTAAGCGTTAAAACGGTTTCCATCAATCAGCAAAGCCTGCGGTACGGTCTTTAATTGCCCTACCGCGCGATGCATCGCCAGGAAGGAAGCATTCAGAATATTGATTTTATCAATTTCTTCGTGGGTTACTGAAGCCACAGCCCAGGCCAAAGCTTTCTCCTCAATAACAAAGCGAAGTTCTTCGCGGTGAGCTTCTGTCATTTTCTTCGAATCATCCAACAATTTGTGACGGAAATTAAGTGGCAAAATAACTGCTGCCGCAGTCACAGGTCCTGCCAGGCATCCACGTCCTGCTTCATCACACCCCGCTTCTATCAATCCGTTAGTATGGCAGTTTAGCAGTCGCGGCATTTATTGATTCATTGTTTTTGTAATGCAGTCCCACATCATTTCTGCTGAGCGTTCCCAAGTAAAAAGTGTTGATCTCAATTTTCCCTTGGCGATGAGGTCAGCCCTAACTTCTGGTTTGTCTACTTCGTGCATAGCTTTTGCAATGGCTTCTGTGTCGCTGGGTTCACACAGTATGGCAGCATCTCCGGCCACTTCGGGCATGGAGGTGGTGGTGGAAGTAATCACGGGAACCTCACATTTAAAAGCCTCCACAATAGGAATCCCAAAACCTTCAAAATTGGACACAAATAGCAAGGCGGCCGATGCGGCTAACACTTTGTTGAGCCCGGATCCTTCCAGTCTTCCGGTAAAAATTATGTCTGCCCGAAAGGGGTGATTTTCATAAGCATTGGCAATGTCATCGCTCCAAAACATTTTTTCACCAACAATCACAAACTTGTTTTGCCCGCCACCTTCGCGGTATTTGGCAAAAGCCGCCAACATACCGGTTATATTTTTTCTAGGGTTTAATGCGCCCACAAAAATGAAGTAGGGTTTGTCCTCGCTTATTTCTTGGCGCACTGTTTTTACCTCCTCTGCTTTAAGCGGAAAGAAGAAATCCCCACATCCGTTATAAACCAAATCGATTTTATGGGGAGATACTTTGTATAGCGTGCTGATGTCTTTTTTGGAATATTGTGAAACGGTGGCCACACGGTCTGCCTTGTGCGCATATTTTGGAAAATACTTTTGGTAATATTTCCCAGCTAGCTTCGGGATATTCTCCGGGTTATGCTCAAAATTCAAATCATGAATCACCGAAATACTCTTCACCTTACTTTTTAGCGAAAGGTATCCATCGGGCGAAATGAAAAGGTCGGGTTTGTGCTTTTTAAAAATTCGCGGCAAGCTGTATTCATACCAAATGTGCCACAAAATAGGATGACGCGCCTGCGGTGAAACTACAATGGGCGTGATGTTGTCAGAAAATATAAAGTGCTCCTTATATTGTCGGTCAAATAGAAATAGCCACTCTACCTCGGGATGATTTTGAGTGAGTCGCTTAAATATTTCAAAGGTAAACCAACCTATGCCTTCCAGTTTGTTGGGAAGTAGGAAACGGGTGTTGACAGCTATTTTCACGCTTCAAATATAGAACTTGTATAATGCTATGCGTGAATTTTTCGCCTTCAATAAAACTTTACCTTTGGCCGTTTTTAAAACCTTATGCAGAAGAAGTTTGTAAGTAGTCTTCTTTTATTGCTGTTGCTCAATCTGCTGGTAAAACCGCTGTGGATTTTTGGCATCGACCTCACCGTTCAAAATAGGGTTGGGGCAGAGGCTTATGGGCTTTATGCCGCTATTTTTAGCTTCACTTTTGTATTCAATATTCTGCTGGATCTTGGCCTCACGCATTTCAACAATCGCGCTATAGCGCAAAACCCAAGTGAGGTTGCGCGGAATTTCTCAAAGCTTACCGGGCTTAAATTCTTTTTGGGTTTTGTATACGTTTTGGTAGCGCTTGGTGTCGGCTATTTTTTCAAGTACACTTCTCAAGCGTTTTATTTACTGTTGATTTTGTCCGTCAATCAGTTCATTTCGTCTTTTATTCTCTTCCTGCGCTCGCACCTTTCGGGTCTTCATCTTTTCAAGGCCGATTCTTTAATGAGCATCCTTGACAAAGTTTTGATGATTGCCACCTGTGGTATTTTGCTTTTTGGCGGAGTAATGGCGCGTGATTTTACCGTGGAGGATTTTGCATTAGCCCAATTGGGGAGCTATTTACTTACAGCGCTGATTGCTTTTGTTCTGGTATTAAAAAAAGCAGGAAGCTTCAAATTACAAATCAACTTTTCATCTTATCTCGTTGACCTGAAAAACAGCTTGCCGTATGCGGTGCTTATTTTACTAATGGCGCTCTACACAAGGGTAGATAATATTATGATTGAGCAAATTTCCGGTGCATTTGAAAATGGTATTTACGCCCAGGCCTTCCGTTTGCTGGACGTGGTAAACCAAGTGAGCTATCTGATGGGCGTTTTGCTGCTGCCCATTTTTGCAAAAATGTTTAGCAACAAAGAAGATGTTACCAAGCTTTCCAAATTGGCTTTTAGCCTAATTTTTATTGGAACCATGGGCGTGGTAATAGCGGCTATTGCCAGCGCAGAAGGAATTATGAATTTCCTATACGTAGACCATGTTGCGCGTTCTACAAGTGTTTTTAAGATTTTAATATTGAGTAGCATCGCATTCGGTTCTACATACGTTTTTGGAACCATGCTTACCGCAAGGGGAGATATTCGCACCCTTAATATTGTGGCGATGTCAGGTTTTGTGCTCAACATTATCCTTAACTTCATTTTTATTAAGAAATATGCCGCTATTGGCGCAGCTTGGGCTACAGTGGTTACACAGTTTGCTACTGCAGGAATACAACTGTGGCTTTCACTTCGTTTGGTAAAAATCCGATTTGAGCTTACCTATTGGGTGCGACTTTTGGCATTTATGGGCTTGGCTATTGCAGTCCCCTTTTTGCTTGATAATATCTCTCTGTCTTGGTGGCTTTATTTGCCATTAAATGCATTCGTAATATGGCTGTTAGCATTACCTTTGGGGCTTTTCAATGTAAAGGCCGCAATAGAATTAATGCAAAGCCGTTTCAAGTGAGCCGCTTAGTGGGCGGTTTTTCTATTTTTGCCAAAACCTAAATGTTGCCCATGGAATCAAATCCTAATGAGGATCGAGTTTTTGACTCGTCAAATTTGATAGTATATATTTATAAATGGCGCAAGCCTTTGATCATTGTTACTTTGGTTGCCGCCATACTTGCCGGCATTTTTAGTAGCCCTCTTTTTATAAAGCCCAAGTATAAGTCCACAGTAACTGTTTTTCCTACCACTACAAACTCACTTTCTAAAGCACTTTTGCCTCAGCAGTTTTCGAGCCGTGGTCAGGATATTTTGGAATTTGGTGAAGAGGAGCAGGCTGAACAGCTTTTGCAGCTTTTAAATTCGGATGAAATCCGTGATGGTATTATCAAGAAGTATGACTTGATGAAGCATTACCAGATTGATTCAGGGAAGTATACCAAAACGGAACTCTATAAAACTTTTGAAAGCAATATTTCATACAGGCGTACGGAGTTTATGTCGGTAGAAATAAACGTGCTGGATACCGACCCTGATACAGCGGCTATGATAGCCAATGACATTAGTGTTTTACTGGATGAAGTGAAAAACCGTATTCAAAAAGACCGTGCAGAAAAGGGACTAGCAATTATCTCCCAGGAGTATAATAACCTCAAAGCCGAGGTTGTTTCATACGAAGACTCTCTTACGCAGCTGCGCTATAAAGGTGTGCATGATTATGAAACTCAATCTTCAGTTTTCAATGAGCAGCTAGCAACGGCAATTATTGAGAGTGGTGCAAATAGTACTGCGGTAAAAGCCATTGAAGAAAAGTTGGATACTTTGGCAAAATATGGTGGTACTTATGTTTCTCTGCGTGATGAGCTTCAGTTTTTAAAAGAGGAACAGGTAAAGCTTAAAACGAAGTATGATCAAGCTAAAGTTGATGTGCAAGAAAGTCTTCCTGCATCATTTAAGGTAAATTCGGCATATCCGGCAGAGAAGAAGTCATATCCAACTCGTTGGTTAATAGTGGCACTGGCGGCCATAGGTGCTTTTACCGTTACTCTCATAGTCATCTTAATTCTGGATACTATTCGCACTGAGGTAAAGAGAGCCAAATCGTGAAACCCACTTGGGAGCCAAACAGTAAAACGATTATTACCATAGGGATACTTTTTAGTATTCTCAATGTGGTATTTATAGCTACCGAAAATTTTTGGGGTTTGTTATTGCCATTTGGTTTGGCATTGGTTGCGGCCATAGTTCTGGCTCTTGATAAGGTGCTTTTGTTTTTGGTGTTTGCCACCCCTCTTTCTATATTCTATTACAATCCTGATTTACGGGTGGGCTTTACCTTACCTACGGAGCCCATCACTTTTGGTGTAATGCTCCTCTTTTTTTTTAAGTTGCTTTATGACGGAGGTTTTGATACCAAAATAATAAGGCACCCTCTCACCATTGCCATTCTTTTTTATCTCTTTTGGATCTTCTTTACGAGTTTTTCCAGTCAAATGCCATTCGTAAGTTTTAAGGTGTTTTTATCCAGGCTATGGTTTATATCGGTCTTCTATTTTTTGATGAGCCAGCTTTTCAAAAAGTATAAAAATATCCGATACTTCTTTTGGCTGTATATGATTCCCTTGAGTTTTGTGGTTATTTACACCCTGTATATCCACGGGCAGCATGGGTTTACAAAAGATACTTCCACCTGGGTCATGTTTCCATTTTTTAAAGAGCATACGAGCTATGGCGCAGTATTGGCCATGTACGTGCCTATTGCGTTTGCATTTGCATTTTTGCTAAAGCAAAACCTCAACCTCCGTGTGGTGGCCGGTGTAATATTTCTTATACTTTTTGTGGGCGTTATACTTTCGTTTACCCGGGCTGCATGGTTGAGTTTGGTGTTGGCATTTGGGGTAATGGTGCTGATATTATTTAAGGTAAAAAAAAGCACGATTGTGGCCATGGCATTGGTTTGTCTAGGGGTGCTATGGTATATGTGGGGAGATATCATACAAAAGTTTGAAAAGAATGATCAAGTAAGTAGCGATAACCTTACCGAACATGTGGAATCTATTTCCAACGTTTCTACGGATGCCTCCAATATGGAAAGGGTGAACAGGTGGAAATCTGCACTGCGGATGTTTGAAGAAAGACCTTGGCTTGGGCATGGGCCAGGAACGTATATGTTTCTTTATGCACCTTATCAAAAGCCTCACGAAAAAACAATAATTAGTACTAATGCCGGAGACATGGGCAATGCCCACAGCGAATATATTGGCCCTCTCGCAGAGTCTGGGTTTATTGGTGCATTAAGCGTATTGGCCATAGTATTTATTACCATCACCACGGGAGTAAAAGTTTATTATAAAATGCCTACTCGAGAGCTTAAGATTATTGCCATGGCCACATTAATGGGTTTGGTAACCTATTGGGCCCATGGTTTTCTCAATAGTTTCTTAGAAATGGACAAAGCCGCTTGTCCAGTTTGGGGTTTTTCTGCCCTTTTGGTTGTATTGGACCAATATTTCGGAAAAAAAGAAATATAATTTTCAGGCGATTTTTTTGATGGTTTAAACCCAGTAAGCATGGTGGTTTAGAAACATTATTCACGCATAGTAATGTTAACGTTTTGTTAACTCATTTCACCTAACATGTTGATTATCTCGATTATTCTTTTCAAATTAGTGTAACGTTTAACACAAAATTTTACCTACATGAAGAATAAGGCAGCGCTGCTAGCATTACTGCTAGCGCTATGCGTACATTTGGGCTATGCCCAATCGCGAACGATTTCAGGGGTTGTTAATTCCGCTGAAACAGGTGAATCCCTTCCAGGGGTTGCCATTTTGGAAAAAGGTACTCGAAATGGTACCTCCACTAATTCTGAAGGCAAATTTGACATTACCGTATCTAGTGCAAATCCTATACTTGTGTTTCAAGCTATAGGAATGGCGCCTAAGGAGATTGTTGTTGGTGAGCAGGATTTTATTTCTGTTCAAATGTCAGAAACTTCAGAACAGTTGGCTGAAGTTACAATTTCAGCACTTGGTTTTGAGGTACCAAAAGAAAGAATTGGTAATGCCTCAACTAATGTAAGTGGTGAGTTAGTTCAAAACACCGGAGAGTCACGCTTGATTGAGAATCTCTCAGGTAAGTCAGCTGGTCTTAATGTTATTCAATCTACTGGTGACCCCGGAGCAAGTTCTACAATCCAGATTAGAGGACAGACCTCAATTACAGGTAACCTGCAGCCATTGATTGTTCTTGATGGAGTTCCTATTTACAATGATTCTTATGTAGGAGAGGGGTTTGGTGGTAATGTTTCCGGGTCTGGAGGAAGTATAGGTTCTGGAGGAGGAGTTACTCAACAATCTCGTCTTAATGATCTCAATCCAAATGACATTGAGTCTATAGAGGTGCTTAGAGGTGCTGCCGCTGCGGCACTTTGGGGATCTCGCGCTGCCAATGGGGTATTAGTTATTACCACTAAAAAAGGCAGGAGAGGCGAAGGTGATGGAAAAACTTTTTCCGTTGAGTTAGGAACCTCTTTAGGTTTTGATGTAATAAATCGCAAAGTACCTCTACAGACGAATTACGGTCAGGGTGCAGGGCAGGTATATTTGCAAGGTGCACCTACCGGGTTCTCAAGAGCATTATCATGGGGAGATAAAATATCCGATCGTCCGGGAGGACAGGATACTTACATTACAGATCCAAATGACCCTGCTTATATGGGTTATTTTGAGGCTGAGGATGGGACTCGCTATTATCGAATTCCCGATGGCACCCCTACTAATCCTAACGGAGGAAAAAACAGCAGGGAAACTTATGATCCTTACGAATCTTTATTCCAAACCGGTATTACCTGGGATAAAAATATAAGTGTAAGCTCTGCTGATCGAAATGGGAGTGTTTACCTCAGCTTAGGAAACCTCAATGTTGATGGAATCGTAAAAGAAAATAGCGACTATGATAAAACCACTCTAAATCTTAATATGACGCGTGTTTTAACAGACAAATGGACTGTTAAGGGTGGAGCTATTTATTCAAATTCGAATTCTAATAGGGTTCAAATGGGTTCAAATCTCAACGGTATTTTACTTGGAGGGCTTAGGAAACCAGCGGATTTTGATCAAACAGATTATGTAGGTACGTATGTAAATGCCGATGGAGAGTTTTTTTATAATACACCACGCACCTTTAGAAATGCACTAGGAGCAAACCCTGGCTATGGTTATGATAATCCACTCTGGGTAATAGAGAATATTAATAGCACCGCAAAAGTAAATCGCTTAATCACCAAATTGCAGTTGGACTATGAAGCTTTTAATTGGTTAAGTCTAACCTTAAGAGGTGGAAATGATTTCTACACGGATGAAAGAGAGGATGTTTTTGACCCACTTTCTTCTGGAGAGAACTTTGGTGGTAGGTTCGTAAAAGAAACGATTACCAGTAACCAACTTAATGTTGACTTTATTGCTCGCACCAAATTTCAACTTTCTGACGATATAGACTTTAATGCCCTCTTGGGAACTAATTACAACCACAGAAAGTTTGACGATCAAGGAAGTGATGTGAGACAATTTGTAAACCCATTGTCGCCTCCACAAGTAGATAATAGTGGTTTAACAAACAGGTTGCCATTTAATCAAGAAGAGGAGATATTGACTCTAGGGTATTATGGGCAGGCTAGCTTTGGTTTATTTGATCAGTTGTATGTGAACTTTTCAGGAAGGTTAGATTATCTGTCAGTCTTACCTGAGGATAACAGGTCAGTTTTTTACCCGGCTGTAGATGCAGCCTGGAACTTTATAAAGGTACTTCCAGAAACAAATTGGCTATCCAATGCAAAGCTCAGAGTGGGCTGGGGTCAAGTGGGTAGAGGTCCTGATCCTTATAGAACAAGAACGGTATTTATTGCTCCTGATGCCGCCATTGGCGGATATGGTGAAGGCTGGGGGCCAGGTGTCAATCCGAGTGCTTATGGTGGAGGGTTTTCACAATCCAATGTAGCCGGAAATCCAGAAATAAGACCAGAGATTAAAACAGAATTTGAAGTAGGTACGGACTTGAGCTTTTTTGACAATAGGCTGGGCGTTTCATTTACTTTTTACAACAATACTGTGGATGACCTTATTATTCAGGTGGATGTGCCTAATGCAACTGGGTTTGAAGCTCAGGTTGGAAATGTGGCAAGCCTTGAAAATAAAGGTGTGGAGATAGAATTGAATACGGAAATTATAAGGAAAGAAAATTTTGTTTGGAGTGTTTATGGTAACTGGACCCGAAATCGCAATAAAGTTACTGACATGGGGGGAACTGAATATGTTTTGCTTGCTGGATTTGCGGGTACGAGTTCAGGAGCAACTGAAGGGCAACCTGTTGGCGTAATTAGAGGATCTCGTTTTGCACGTGATGAGTCCAATAATGAGATTATTTTAGATGCTAATGGATTCCCTACTGTGGCAACTACACCAGGGATTATTGGTGATCCAAACCCTGACTGGAAAGCTGGTTTAGGAAGTTCAATTAGCTACAAGAACTTTACTTTTGACTTTCTATGGGACATGTCCGTTGGTGGTGACATGTGGAATGGTACAAAAGGGGCTTTAGCATTTTTTGGAACAGCAGAATATACTGGCGAGGAAACAACTTTGTCAGCAGCAGAGGCTCAGTCATTGGTTGTTTTTGGCGGTTCTACTGTTGCCGATGCTTATCCAAATCTTCAGAACAGTGATGGTTCGTACACAGTGAGAGGTACGGTGGATAACTTTGGTGGAGGAGATGTATTTCTTGACGAGGCCTGGTACACTTCTGGCCCAGGAAGCGGCTTTACCAATGGTGATGAATTGTTTATAGAAGATGCCTCTTGGTTCCGATTAAGAGAAGTAAGCCTTTCTTATGTTCTGAAATCTCAAAAGTTCCGTGATTGGAGCAAGCTTAGTAGTATGAGGATTTCTCTAATAGGGCGAAACTTGCTGTTGTTTACTGAGTACTCAGGTAACGATCCTAATCAGAGTTTAAGTGGCCCTGCCAACAATGGTTTTGGTTTAGATTACTTTCAGAATCCATCTACCAGAACTTACATGATAGCACTAAATCTCACATTTTAAACTTTAATACGATGAAGACTTTTAATAAAATTGTGGCATTAGGACTGGTAATAATTGTGTTTTTCTCATGTACTAAAAGATTTGAAGAACTAGATGTTAATCCTAATGACCCCGTTGACGCTCCATTAGGAGCAGTAATGACCGCAGCCATGGTTGGAATGATACAGCCATTAGAGGGAGAGGATGCAAGATTGGCAGGTATTTGGTCACGCCAATTTACCGGGTCAGCTGTTCAGTATGCTGGTTTTGAGGTTTACAATATAAATTCCGAGAATTTTGACTGGTCTGGATTTTACTATTCATCAAGGCAGCAGGCAATAATAGCTGAAGCCAAAGCTAAAGAAGAAGCAAATAACTTTTACGTAGGTGTTAGCAAAGTTATACAAGCCGTAATGTCTGGAAACTGTACGGCCTTATATGGTGATATTCCATTTTCAGAAGCTAATAATCTTCAAGAATTTCCTGATCCTAATTATGACGAGCAAGCAGACGTATATGCCGGAGTACAAGTGCTCTTAGATGAGGCCATCAGTGCTTTTTCAAGCGGTACGGGCTCTGATGTTTATGAAGTGGATTTTTTCTATAGCGGGGACGCTGCTATGTGGATTGCAGCGGCTAATAGTCTCAAAGCCAGGTATTACCTTCATGTCGGAAATTATGCCTTGGCCTTGGCGTCTGCACAGCAAGGAATTGCCGATCCGGCAGATGATTTACTGATCCCGCATGGAACTAGTTATAATCAAGATTTGAATTTATACAACTCATTCGGAACACAGGACAGACAAGGCAATATGACAGCAAATGATGCTTACTTGCCTAGATTGCTGGACATGAATGCTCCCGAGAGCAGAGACGATTCTAAAACCGTAGAAGCCGAGCGATTTGCGACATACTATATTCTAGATGGCGATTCTCTATATGATCTGAATTATGATGGCTATTGGGCGCCAGCAGCTTCTTTTCCTATCATCAATGCGGTTGAAACTAAATTGATAATAGCGGAATGTGAATTAAGAGCTGGTGGTGGAGCAGGTTCGGCTTTAACCTCGCTTAATGAGGTTAGGGCAATATGGGATATGACTTATAATATCGATAGCACTTCTAACGCAAGATATGATGATTATGATTTATCAGATTTTGGTACTGGAGGTATTGCTGATAATGGGCAAGGTAGTACTGACGATAACCTCTTATATGAAATTTTAGAAGAAAAGTATATATCGTTGGTTGGGCAACATGAGGTTTTTAATGATGTTAGAAGAACCGATAATTTATTGGGTTTGTCACCAGCTCAAGGTGCTCTGATGCCTGAGAGATTCTTATATCCTCAGGAAGAAGTTGATGCGAATTCAAATACTCCCAGACCAATACCTGGTATTTTTGTCCCGACAGATGTAAATCAGTAAAGAATACATTAGAACATCTTTGATAAAAATAAGAGGCTGTTTCAGTTTAATTCTGAAACAGCCTCTATTTTTATTATAAGTTTATTTATCTTAACTATCCTTGATTGTAATCTTTTCAATCAACTCAGGCAAAATTCGGATAGAGGCTAGTTCACGATATTTTTTACGAGCTTCTTCAGCTGGTGAACCAAAATATGTAGTTCCTCCCTTAAGACTACGAGCAATGCCAGATTGAGCTAATACAATTGCTTTTTCTCCAATGGTAACACCACTTGTAATTCCAACTTGTCCCCAAAGGGTAACGTGATCTTCTATTACAACGCAACCGGCTACACCCACTTGAGAGGCTATTAGGCAGTGTTTGCCTATTGAAGTATCATGTCCAATTTGGATATGGTTGTCTAACTTAGAATCATAGCCAATTCTTGTGGAGCCGCTAACACCTTTGTCAACAGTACAGCTGGCCCCAATTTCTACGCGATCTTCTATTACCACATTACCTCCGGATAAAAGCCGATCAAAGCCATCTTCACGCTTTTTATAATAAAAAGCATCTGCGCCAATTACTGTATTGGCATGAATAATTACATCATTACCAATCACGGTATTGTCATAGATGGATACATTGCTGTGGATTATACAATTTTCACCAATCACCACATTGTTACCAATAAAAGCATTGGGCTGAATCACGGTATTGGCTCCAATACTTGCCGAGCTAGAAATACTTGCCGAGGCAGTAGTGAAGGGCATAAAGTTCTTGGTAATCTTATTGAAATCCCTAAACGGATCGTCTGAAATCAATAAACCTTTTCCCTTAGGGGCCTCCACTTTTTTGTTGATCAAAATGGTAGTGGCGGCAGAGTTTAGAGCTTTGTCATAATACTTGGGGTGATCCACAAATACGATGTCTCCGGGCTCTACCACATGGATTTCATTAATACCAGTTATACTGTGCTCGGGAGAACCTACAAATTCACAATCCAAAAAATCAGCCATTTGGGCCAGGCTATGTGGTTTAGGCAATTTCATTCTACCTAGTCTTTGTAGCGTTCTTTATAATCTCCCGATGCGGTATCAATCCAAATCTTTTCGCCTTCGCCAATAAATAAAGGAACACGTACTTCGGCACCACCTTCTACAGTGGCAGGTTTAAGGGTGTTGGTAGCAGTATCACCTTTTATTCCAGGTTCGGTGTAGGTTACTTCCAAAGCTACTTTTTGTGGTAATTCGCAAACCATTGGTCTGTCTTCATCTGCATGAAAAAGCACATTGCACTCCATTCCTTCTTTCAAAAACTGAGGTGCGTTGATGAGTTCTTTAGGAATCGTGATTTGATTGTAATCATCCATATTCATAAAGTGATGCCCGGATGGATCATCATATAAAAACTGGTAAGTTCTGTTTTCAATGCGGATTACATCAAGTTTAGTCCCACTTGGGAAAGTGTGATCTAATACTTTTCCGTTATCAAGATTTTTCAATTTTGTTCTTACAAAAGCAGGGCCTTTACCAGGCTTTACATGTAAGAATTCAATAATCTGCCATGGTGCATTGTTAAACTGAATGCACAATCCATTACGGATATCTGAAGTTGAAGCCATTTATTTTAAATTTTGGCAAAGTTAAACTTTATGATCTATTCAGGCTTTGAATCTCAAGCCTGTGTGGGCAAAAGCCCATCTCTCTTTCGTCAAAGTTGCTACCCACTATAAGGGTGCGCTCACCCAGCTGCTCATTTACCAACTTTTGATACCACCCCGTGCCTTGTGGATCGAGGTTGGAAATAGGCTCGTCAAGCAAAACCATTTCTGACTCAGTAAAAAGCGCTAAACTTAGCCTGAGCCTTTGTTTCATGCCCGAACTAAAGTTGCGTATTTCTTTTTTGGCGGAAGTTGTGAGGTAGCAATATTCTAAAATTTCATCGGGAGAAATACCATTCCTAAAACCTCGAAACTTACTGTAAAAAGTGAGAAACTCTTTTGCGGTAAGTTCTTCAATCAATTCCAGGTAGGGGCTGGCAAGTGTGGTTTTAAAAACCACATCCTCTTGCTTTACACTTGATCCACGAAGCTGGTAATTTAAATTTCCTGAAGTTGGTGTAAGTGACCCGTAAATCATTTGAAGCAATGTGCTTTTTCCACTACCGTTTCCGCCCAAAATGGCGTGACGATTACCTTGGTGAAAAATGTAATCTACGTTTTCGATTACATTTTGCTTACCAAAAGATTTACTAAGATTTTCAAGGATTACCTCCATTGCAGGTTTCTAATCTAGTCGGAAACCTTTCATGATACCACTTTGAGAATTGCGGATAAAGGTGATAATCTCATCCCTATCAGCAGTAGCTTCAAAATCAGTTTCAATAATATCTACAGCCTGGGTGGTGTTGTAATTTTTTTGGAAAAGGATACGGTAAATGTTTTGAATCTCGTTGATCTGATCGTTGTCATAACCCCTTCTGCGTAAGCCAATAGAGTTAATTCCGGCATAGGAAATAGGCTCTTTGGCAGCTTTTACAAACGGAGGAACATCTTTTCTTACCAAAGACCCACCACCTACAAAAGCATGAGTTCCAATTTTGGCAAACTGCTGAATGGCCGATAAACCACCAACAATAGCCCAGTCACCCATCTCTACATGGCCAGCCATAAGTACGCCATTTACGATAACGCAATTGTCGCCAATCACGCAGTCATGCGCAATGTGTGCGCAAGCCATGATTAAGCAGTTTTTACCTACTACCGTTTTTCCTAAAGCTTTGGTGCCTCGGTTTATAGTAACACACTCACGGATGGTTGTGTTGTCGCCAATCACCACTAGGCTATCTTCACCTTCAAACTTCAAATCTTGCGGAATGGCAGAAATCACTGCTCCTGGAAAAATGCGACAATTTTTTCCAATTCGGGCACCTTCCATTATGGTAACATTAGAACCAATCCAGGTTCCTTCGCCAATTTCTACATTCTTGTGAATAGTAGTAAATGGCTCAATTACCACAGTATTGGCAATTTTGGCTGATGGGTGAACGTATGCTAGCGGCTGATTCATTTATCGTAATTTACGTTTAGGCAAAATATTTTTCAAGAAAAGCTAAAAGCTTTGGTCTTGCTGAATTAGTTGTTTTTTTCTTTTACAATTTGGGCCATCATATCGGCCTCGCTTACCAATTTGTTCCCTACAAATGTTTCTCCGTGCATTTGCACTATTCCTCTGCGGATAGGTTGTGACAATGTAAGTCTAAATACAAGAGTGTCTCCAGGTACCACTTTGTTCTTAAATCTTACGTTATCAATTTTCATAAAGTAAGTAAGGTAGTTTTCCGGATCTGGAACAGCGCTTAATGCTAATATACCACCTACCTGAGCCATGGCTTCAACTTGCAGTACACCTGGCATTACTGGTGCCCCAGGAAAGTGACCCACAAAATAGTTTTCATTCATGGTTACACTTTTTACTCCCACAACCATTGTTTCGGTTTGCTCAATAATTTTATCAACCAATAAAAATGGCGGGCGGTGTGGAAGCAATCCCATTACACCGTTTACGTCAAGTACCGGCTCAAGGTTGGGGTCGTAATTAGGAACATTTGGTTTTTTAGCCTCTTCTTTAATTTTTGCTTCAAGCAATTTGGCAAATTCAGTATTGCCTTTATGTCCTGGCTTTGTAGCTATAATTCTACCTTTTATTGGTTTTCCGGCCAAAGCTAAATCACCTACCACATCGAGTAGCTTGTGACGAGCCGCTTCATTTGGGTAATGAAGGTCAAGGTTATCCAATATTCCGTTCGCTTTTACGGCCACGTTGTCTTTTTTGAAAGCTTTTTTGAGCTTTTCCATGGCTTCTGTAGAAAGCTCCTTGTCCACATACACAATGGCATTGTTGAGGTCACCACCTTTTATTAGGCCATGCTCAAGCAAAAACTCTAATTCATGCAAAAAGCTGAAAGTACGAGCGTTTGCAATATCGTTCTTAAAAGAAGTAATACTATCAATACTGGCATTTTGACTTCCAAGTACACGGGTTTCATAATCTACCATTACGGTAAGGCTGTACTCATCAGCAGGGAGTGCCATTATTTCAATGCCTTCATCTTTTAATTCAAAATGAATAGGCTCTTTTACTTCAAAATAATCACGTTCAGCCTTCTGAACTTCCAGACCTGCTTTTTCAATGGCCTCAACAAAAAACTTTGAGCTACCATCCATGATTGGAGTTTCCAATCCGTCAATTTCAATGAGGCAGTTGTCTACCCCTAGTCCTACTAATGCAGCTAAAACATGCTCTACGGTATTTACTACGGCATCACCTTGGCCAATGGTAGTTCCTCTATCGGTGCTAACTACATTTCTTGCGAAAGCAGGAATAGTGGGGCCGTCAGGAAGGTCTGTACGCTTAAATATAAAGCCGTGATTTTCTGGAGCTGGGTTGAAAGTAAGTGTGACATTTGCTCCGGTGTGTAATCCCACACCTTGCACGCTTATAGAATTCTTTAGGGTCTGTTGATTCGTCATCATCACTTGTTAGCAATAAGTTTTTTCAGTTCATCTATTTCGTCAGCCATTTTTGAAAGCTTTCTGAAATACACGTATGATTTTTTGTATTCTCTTAGGTTGAAGGCGGGTGAGCCTTGAACGACCTCACCATCTTTAATGTTGCTGCCAATTCCACTCTGTGCTGCAATCTTTACATTGTCGCCAATAGTCAGGTGGCCAATGATTCCCACTTGTCCACCAATCATGCAGTTTTTGCCAATTTTGGTAGAGCCGGCAACTCCGGTTTGAGCGGCAATCACTGTGTTTTCGCCAATCTCTACATTATGGGCAATCTGTATAAGGTTGTCAATTTTTGCGCCTTTGCGGATAATTGTGCTTCCCAAGGTAGCACGGTCTATTGTAGTATTGGCACCTACTTCCACATGATCTTCAATAATCACATTTCCAATTTGGGCAACTTTGTCATAGGAGTTTTCGCTATTTGGCGCAAAGCCAAAACCGTCACCACCTACTATTACACCACTGTGCAGTGTTACACTATTCCCGATTTGGCAATCAGCATATATTTTCACTCCGCTATTAATAAGGCAATCATCACCAATTGTGGCATTGTCGCCTACGTAGCAACCTGGATATATTTTAGTGTTTTTACCGATAGTCACATTGTCTCCAATGTAGCTTGTGCCTGCAATGTACACGTCTTCAGCTATGGTAGCTGACTCGCTAACGATGGCTTGTTTCTCAATGCCAGTTTTGTTGTGGCGCATCTGATTATAAAGATCCAGTAGCTTGGCAAAGCAAGCGTAAGCATCTTCTACACGAAGTAACGTTGTCTTAACTGGTTTCTCAGCTTCAAAGGTTTTATTTACAATTACAATTGAAGCTTCGGTATCATATATATAGGGGGCATATTGAGGGTTGGCCAAAAAACTAAGGCTCCCTGGTTCACCTTCCTCGATTTTTGCCAGGCGATTTACTACGGCATTCGCATCTCCTTCTATCTCGCCATCAAGGAGTTCGGCTATTTGTTGTGCTGAAAATTCCATTCGGCCAAAAGTATTAAATTTTTGGTGCCGCCTCACCTTTGTGTTTAAGGCTTTGGGTAAAATAAAAAGTGTTTTACTACGGGCTTGCTCAATGCGGTGATATTTAATTGGTCAGAGGCTTGAGCGATATCTATCAAATCGCCATTTTTGTACAGTAAATTGATGCCGTCATGATTAGAATTGTAGGCATTATTTGACATTGGCTCGGTAAACACAAAGTATTTTACCTCTTCTTCGGTAAAACCAAATCTATCTTGAATCTCTTTTCTTTTTAGAGATAAAGCCTCCTCAGAAATAATTTCCTCGCTCACTTTTACGCCAAGGAGCTTTCGGTTGATGAGCATTTCCGAAAGGCTTCTTAAAACTCTATCAGAACTAAAGGTCCATTCCTTGATGGCTGCCATCACATCATAGTCATCGAGCAGGGCATACTGGGGAATAAGATCTTTATATTCCTTATTAAAAGTTCCAGCTACAAATGGTTTTAAAACAGCTGGTAGCGCAAGATCACTTGAGTAAATGTCTTTGGCTCTTTTCAAAATTTGTATAAGTAGAAACTCTGCACTAAGCACAGTTTTGTGCAAATACACTTGCCAGTACATGAGTCTTCTGGAAACCAGAAATTTTTCTACACTATAAATCCCTTTGCTGTCTACCACAATGTGATCATCGGCTACATTGAGCATGCTAATCAATCGTTCGGTATTTACTTGTCCTTCAGTTACTCCTGTGTAAAAGCTGTCTCTACGTAAGTAGTCCAAGCGATCCATATCCAGCTGGCTGCTGATAAGCTGATGCAAAAATTGCTTGTGGTACTTATTTGTAAATATCTCAATAGCAAGGCTTAGCTTTCCGTTAAACTGCTCATTTAGAATTTTCATGAATTCTAAAGAGAGCTTTTCGTGTACCACTCCTGGAACTATACTATATTCGAGGGCGTGAGAAAATGGCCCGTGGCCAATATCGTGAAGCAGGATGGCTATTTGTACCGCTTCTTCCTCTTCTCGGGTAATCTCATGACCTTTGGACTTCAAAATGTTTACCGCTCGGCCCATCAAAAACATGGCGCCAAGCGCATGATGAAAGCGAGTATGGTAAGCACCAGGGTACACTAAATAGGTAAGTCCGAGCTGAGAAATTCTGCGAAGACGCTGAAAATAAGGGTGCTCTATAAGGTCGAAAATTAATTCGCTTGGAATTGTAATGAACCCGTAAATAGGGTCGTTTAGTATCTTGAGCTTATTGGTTTGCTTCAAACCTTTTGTGGCATAATTGTTAATGATAACAGGCGTATAAATACGACATCAAAAATATGGACAATATTCAAATACTTTGGGTAGATGATGAAATAGATCTACTGAAACCTCACATTATGTTTTTGGAGGACAAAGGATATAGTGTAGACAAAATAAATAATGGTGCCGAGGCGCTGGAAATGGTAGACGAAAAGCGCTATGATTTAATTTTTCTGGATGAAAATATGCCGGGTATGGATGGGCTGGAAACCTTGAAAAGGCTTAAATCTAAAAACAATTCCATTCCCGTGATAATGATTACCAAAAGTGAGGAAGAGGCGATAATGGAGGATGCAATTGGTTCTCAGATTTCAGATTACCTTATAAAGCCAGTAAACCCAAAGCAGATTTTACTTTCTATAAAAAAGAATCTGGACACCCGTAGATTGGTGAGTGAAAAAACTACCAGTAACTACCAGCAGGAGTTTCGCCAAATAGCCATGGATATGAGCATGGTAAACGATTTTGAAGGTTGGGAAGATTTATACAAGAGATTGATTTTTTGGGAGCTCGAGCTGGATCAACTCGAAGATGAAGGCTTGAATGAAATTTTGCTGACGCAGAAAAAGGAAGCTAATTCACAATTCTTCAAGTTTATTTCTAAAAACTATGAAGATTGGTTACATAATGGTGAAGATGCCCCTGTGATGTCGCACACCTTATTTAAAAAATGGGTAAATCCAAGCATTAAGGATAACGAGAAAACTTGCCTTATTGTAATTGACAACCTGCGGTATGATCAGTGGAAAGTAATAAAGCCTATCATTGAGCAATATTATGTTACAGATGAGGAAAGGAGCTTTTATAGCATTTTGCCAACGGCTACCCAATATGCCAGAAATGCCATTTTTAGTGGATTGATGCCTTTGGAAATAAAGAAGCGATTTGGTGACAAATGGGTAGATGATAATGATGAGGAAGGAAAAAACAACTACGAAGAAGATTTTCTACTTGACCAAATGAAGCGCCTTGGGCATGGCGATATGAAAGTGGGGTATAGAAAAATAACCAACCACAATGCAGGAAAGAAGCTGGTGGACAATATTTCCAACATGCTTGTAAATCCTTTTAATGTGGTGGTGTACAATTTTGTAGACATGCTTTCGCACGCCAAAACGGATATGAAGGTGATAAAAGAGCTTGCCGATAATGACAAGGCTTATCGCTCATTGACTAAAAGTTGGTTCCAAAACTCGCCCCTTTTGGACATGATAAAAATATTGGCTGACAAAGGAGTGAAGCTTATCATCACCACAGATCACGGAACTATTAATGTAGATGATCCTACCAAGCTGGTGGGGGACAAAGCGGTGAATACCAATCTAAGGTATAAAGTTGGCCGCGGCATGAGTTACCAGGTAAAAGATGTGTATGAGGTAAAAAATCCGGAGGATATTTTTCTGCCAAAGCCAAATATCAATTCCGCATTTGTGTTTGCCAAGGAGTCACTGTTTTTCGCGTATCCCAATAATTTTAATCATTACGTAAAGTATTATTCCAACACCTACCAGCACGGAGGTTTATCGCTGGAGGAAATGATAGTTCCTTTTGTGACGCTCACCCCACGTTAGCAAATTATATTTGCAGCATGATGTTGAGTAAAATCAGCCATTCTCTTGAGGATTTACAAGAAGTGGCTAGTTGGATATTGGATACCATTGACGAAGATGTGATCCTGCTAAAAGGACAAATGGGAGCTGGCAAAACCACGCTCATCAAAGCTATTTGCAAAGAACTTGAAATAGAAGATGAGGTGAGCAGCCCCACCTATTCATTGGTGAATGAATACCAATCGGCAAGTGGTGAAACGGTCTATCATTTTGACCTCTATAGGATAGATGACGAAAGCGAGGCATTGGATATGGGTATAGATGAATACCTTTACAGCGGAAGCAGGTGCCTTATAGAATGGCCTGAAAAAATTAGTAACTTACTGCCTCAAGATTGCGCTACGGTTGAGATTTCTGTTGATGGAACCGACCGATATTTTGTGATTAAAACAGCCACCAATGAGTAAACCCGGGTTTTTATCTTTTTCATCATCTGAGCTGATGCCTCAGGAGGAAGTGCTCGAAGTGAAAACTGCGAAGTCAGACCTTAAAATTGGTATCCCCAAGGAAACATCTTTTCAAGAAAAACGTGTACCGTTGACTCCCGATGGTGTATTACTTATTTGTGATAACGGCCATGATGTGATCATTGAATCTGGTGCTGGGGAAGGGGCCAATTATTCAGATGCTGATTTTTCTGAAGCTGGTGCTCAAATTGTGTATTCACCCGAAGAGGTTTACGAAAGTGATATTATTCTAAAAGTTGAGCCACCATCATTGAAGGAGCTGGATATGATGAAGCATCGCCAGACTTTGATTTCTGCGCTGCAGCTAAAAGCTCAAAAGAAGAGCTACTTCCAAAAATTGATGGAGAAAAAGGTGACCGCCATTTCTTTTGAAAATATGGAAGATGAGGATGGGATTATTCCTGTAGTTCGCAGTATGAGTGAAATTGCTGGGAACACATCGGTTCTTGTTGCCGCTGAGTATTTGAGTAATGCCAACAACGGAAAGGGTTTTATGCTGGGGGGAGTTTCTGGTGTGCCACCCACTGAAATTGTGATTATTGGTGCTGGAACCGTTGGGACTTATGCAGCACGCACAGCCCTTGGACTTGGTGCCAATGTGAAGGTTTTTGACCGTTCACTTTCCAGACTTCGTAGGTTGCAAAATACGCTAAGCAATATGCCGATTTACACCTGTGTGATTCAGCCAAAAATTCTTGAAAAAGCTTTAATGCGTTGCGATGTAGCTATTGGAGCCATTCGTTCGGAGTCAGGAAGAACGCCTTGTGTAGTTACGGAGGATATGGTGAGCAAGATGAAAGCCGGAAGTGTAATTGTGGATGTGAGCATTGACCAAGGTGGCTGTTTTGAAACCTCAGAATTGATGAGCCATGATAATCCGGTTTTTAGTAAATATGATGTGGTACATTATTGCGTAGCAAATATTGCTTCAAGAGTAAGCCGAACGGCTTCATTTTCTCTCAGTAATATATTAGCTCCCGTAATTTTATCAATCGGAGATTATGGCGGTGTGGATGAGATTTTACATAGAAACTCTGGTGTGCGCAAAGGTTTGTATGTGTGCAATGGTACGCTCGTAAATAAGCCAATTGGTGAGTGGTTTGATTTGCCTTACACCGATGCTCATTTGTTGTTTGATTAATATCATTTAATCTTTCCACTGGGTCATTAAGACCAAATGGTTACCTACTTTTGCCAAAATTTTTTTCATGAAGTTTTTAAAGAAAGCGCTGTTCTACCTTTTGGGAGTAGGCCTTGGGACGATGGTTGTTGTTTTCATGTTTGGAGACAGAGACGATATTCAGTGTACATACTTCCCGAATGATCGTGTATTGTATGACATTCGCGGAAAGCAAATGGTGATACCAGCCGATATTCAGCGCCAGCTTGATGAATCAAGCCTTGACTCTGCGGATATTCAAGATATGCTCACGGGAGGAAAAGTGGATTTTGAAAAAACCGATAGAGGCATGGACTCTTGCAAAACCTACTGGATAGACCTAAACCGAGAGGATGGACTTTCTTTTGCCATGGAGTGGCAAAATTGCGATAGTGTTGCCACTGCTCTGGAGTTCAAAAAGCTTTAATTCACC
>JAUHWX010000238.1 GCA_030427285.1 Bacteroidia bacterium | reverse complement strand
CGGCTGATTTAAAAAGTGATTTCAGTGATTTTTCCATTTTGATGCTCTTCCAGTCTTACGCTGACCTGTGGGTATAAAAATTTAGTTTGGACTAACTGAGGCAAAGGTGCGCGCTCAGTTCTGTACACAAGTTCGTAATCTTAAGAGTACGTTCCCAATTTCATATTCAAACCAGAAAAAATGAGTACAAATTGGACTTAACCGCTTAAGAACTGCTCGGTGCAAAACTCGTTTTTAGTTAAGCTAAAATTTATATCCTATTCGCAAGTGCATATTCAACTCTAATCCACTTTCGTCTTTTGAATATCCAGCACGCTCAGCAAAAGTGTAGCTATAGCCTGCGCCAATACCGGCTTCAAAATTGAAATGCTCTCCTATATTTCTTCTAATGCCCCATGTAGGTATAATGGCGAAATCACTTACCACCGGAGCATCGTCTGTGTTGAACAGCGCCCATTCTGGATGGTAACTGGTTTTTATAGCGATAAAATTGCCACTATTTCCATCAATTCTTTTTGAATTCTTGAAGCGTTTTTTAAGGTTGTAATAATACCGGGGCTCAATAACTATAACTGGTGTGAGGATAAACGGAGAATCATAATCATCATAGTAAGTGGTTTCCCAAATACCAAAATCAAAACCAAGCTCTGTTCTTAGTGCAATGCTATTTGATAATTTTAATTCATTATAGGCCCAAAGCCCTAAAACCCCGGTTTGTACTCCAAACGTTGATTTTTCTACACTCGTGTTTTGAGATTTGGCGATTAAAGCCAGTCCGCACATCGTCAGCGTGAATATTACTTTTTTCATAATTTTTTGGTTTTGATTACGCTGACAAAGGTGCGTGCTCGATTCTGCACACAGGTTCGTAATCTCACGGTGTGCGTCCGGAATTTCATTTACGAACTGAAAACAGTAAATGCAGATATGGATGGTCTATGAAGCAACCACCATAACTCAGGCAGGTTTCGCAATTGCTATAAGCAGCAAAATGGTAAGGGTATTGGGATAGGGTGTACCGCTATTTTGTACGTACACCCTGCGTAGTAAAGCTCATTCCTTGCTGGCCGGATGTAGAAATCATTACAGCCTCAAAAAAGGGTTCTGTGGTTTCGTTTTTTGTAGCCCAGTCAAAAATGAAGTTAGCTCCTGTACCGCCAGCTTCATCTGTTTCAGCAATTACTATTTGTATTGACTCCAAGGGCTTTACAAAAATTGGATTGCTTAGATAGCTCCTAATTTGCTCACCATGTTTGTTGTAATAATTAGCTGATTTGATAAAAATAGTATCCTTAGTACTTGTATTGTGAATACTCACAGTTGCCGTGAGTGAGTAGGTTTCCTCGGCTGTATAGCTATAAATTTGAGAATAAACAGAAAGGTAGGAGCTATGTGATTCAAGACTATCTAAAATTGAAGAGGGAGTTTCGCGTACAGTCCAATTTATTTCTGGCGATGGTGTAGGTTTTTTGTTTTCAGAATGGCAAGCATTCAATAAAAAAAGGAGGCAAATGCTTAAGGAAAAAGAAAGCGAAGATTTCTTGAAAAAGACTTTCATGCATGTAATTTAAGATGTACCAATACTATGAGGCATCTAAATTAAGGCCTAATTTTTTATCAAGAAGAGTTTTTACACCTTTAACCTTTCTGGTTTTTAAGGCCCACTTAGAAAGAATTGTGGGTGCGCTGGAGCGAATCCGTTTTTCTAAACCAGGAGATATGGCCGCTAACTTTTCAGCTATTTCTTCGGGTTTTATTTTGTGCGCTTTGACAATAAGTTTTACCAAAAAAGACATGTTATCAATGCAAAATTGCACCACACTGTTGTCTGTAATGTTGGTATCCAATTTTTTCAAAAAGTGCTTTGAGTCTGCATTTATGGCGTTCATTATTTTTTCTGCTTCCTGTATAGAAATGTCTGGATCATCATCTACAGCCTGAAAGTCGGAAAACCTTTTCCGGGTTTTTTCCAGTTCCTTCCTCATTTTTAGCAATTCATTTTTAATTATCTCAGGGTTATTTGTTTTGTCTGGAAGACGAGACAGAAAGGTAGTTACGAGTGGAGGTAGAATAAGCTCACTGGAGTTTTTAAATGTTTCGTTAAGCTTCAGTTTGTATGAATCACAAAGTTTTTGGTAGGCTTGGTCAATGATGTTTTTGTTAAAGCCATATTCATCTGAGAAATCCGTAAAGTGATTAGTAAAAACTTCAAAATCACTTGGGCTTACACGAAGAGACACTTTACCAAATTGACCATTGTAAGCTTTGGCAATCATTAGGGAGCTATCTTCATATTCGCCCCCTGCAATAAATTCGTGAAAACCCGTATCAATAGCTCCGCTATCCATTTCCTTATCAGGCATTGGAAACATGATGAGCTCATTATTCCAGGCTTGGGTAAGTGGAGTATGTTCAGGAAGCATAATCACGCCATCATTTATCATGCTTGCAGGTATGAGCAAGTCTACTTGATCAGAAAGAAGAATGGTCTCAATGGTGTTTACAAAGGCTTCAATAGCATAGTGTGGTTCCCAGGTATATTCAATCGGCATGAGGAATTCCCCGGTTTTATCATCTATTAAATTAACTCTCTTTTGTAATAAAATTTCTTTTATAGGTAGTCCAGAAACTATCTTTTCTAAAATTTCGAACTGATTCCAATGTATGAGGTTTGGTCGCATAGTAGCGGGGTTGGAGTTTTAATTAATTATAACAAGATACCATGCATTAGGATTTTATACATGTATGAATGATTAGTTGGCATTCAATGCATGGTGCTTACATTTACCCTTTCAAAATTCAGGAAATGACCAAGGAAGAAATACTAAGCAGATTCAATAAATTTTGCAAGAACACACTGATGGAAACTTTAGAAATGAAGTTTGTAGATGTGGACAAAGAGGCGGGGATGGTAAAGATGACCATGCCGGTAAACTCGCGTGTACATCAGCCGATGGGGTTGCTTCATGGCGGTGCTTCTGCGGCTTTAGCCGAAAGTTTGGGTAGTGCCTCTAGCTTACTCTATGCCGATCCAAAAGAATATGCTGTTTTAGGAATTGAAATTAGTTGTAATCATTTGCGCTCCAAGCGCGATGGTGTGATTACGGGCACCGCCAATATTATTCATAAGGGGCGAAGTACTCACCTTTGGGAAATCGTAATTCGAGATGAAGAGGAGCGGATTATTTCGCATTGTAAACTTACCAATATGATTGTGCCGCATAACAAGTAATGATGCAAAAGCTCTTTATCAGTTTACCAGGTAACTCAGATTATAAAGTATACACTTCAGGTTCGGGTGGTGATTTTGCCTTTCGCTTTTCATCCTTTGAAGGGCATGAAGAAGTGAATCTAAAAATGAATCAAACCGAAGATGAAAGCTTTACATCTGAAAACTTTGGTGGACAGCAATTTAATATTCCCACTCATAAAGAATATGTAAAGCTGGTGAGAAATACAGTGGCTCATATTCGTAAAAATGATCTGGGTAAAATTGTGGTGTCGCGTCCTCAAAGATTTGATAAGGTAATTGAGCCTGTTCTTGTTTTTAAAAAATTAGTAGAAGCTTATCCCAAAGCCTGCGTGTATCTTTTTACGCATCCGGAAGTAGGAACGTGGATGGGCGCAACCCCGGAAACCTTGCTCGGCAAGACAGGAAATGTACTTAAAACCATGAGCCTTGCCGGAACACAAAAGAAAGGTGAGGAGGATAAATTTACCGGTAAGGAAAAAATTGAGCAGGAGCTGGTGACAGATTATATCACTGAAATTCTAAATTCTGAAAAGGGAGTAGAAAGGGTGAAGACCGAAGGTCCAATTATATCGGAAGCTGGAAACGTAGTCCACCTAAAAACATCAATCGAAGCTTCAGTGCAGGAAAGCTTCAATCTTTCTTCTTTGATAAATAAGCTTCATCCAACTCCGGCCGTTGCTGGCTTCCCAAAAAGAGAGGCATTAGAATTCATAATGAAAAATGAGCAGTACAAGCGTAGTTTTTATGCTGGTTACTTTGGGCTAAACCAAGGAACTGATGCGCATTATTTTGTAAACCTGCGCTGCATGCAAGTTTTTCATGATTCTGTGGTTTTATATGCTGGAGGGGGTATTACTAAAGATTCAAACCCTGAGGCGGAGTGGGAGGAGACGGAGAATAAGATGCAGACTTTGCTGCAGGTTTTGGATTAGAGTTATTTGACCACTACGGGTGTGATGTGTTACAAGGTTTTTTGACTCACTTATGCAAAACTACTGACCTCTGGGTAATTAGTGGTAATTAGTTACAGGATGGAGTTATGAACCACTGAGTATAGAGAGTTCCACAGAGGAGGA
>JAUHWX010000237.1 GCA_030427285.1 Bacteroidia bacterium | reverse complement strand
TATTTTTCCATGGGCTCTGAAATTTTGACTTTAGCAATTTCTTCACGTGCTGCAAAAACAATTTCGGGTGCCAATCTTTCTTTTTCAACTTTTTCTCCACTATGCTGTTCCTCACGGTTTAGGCGCATGATTTTCAGCTCTGAACCATCATCGGGATAACCAATAATAACATGCATCAGAAAACGGTCCATTTGTGCTTCCGGTAGCGGGTAAGTCCCCTCTTGTTCCACAGGGTTTTGAGTAGCCATCACCATAAATAACGGATCCATTTTATAGGTTTTTCCGGCAACGGAAACCTGGCGCTCTTCCATGGCTTCGAGCAAAGCTGCCTGTACTTTTGCCGGTGAGCGATTTATCTCATCCGCCAAAATCAAATTGCTAAAAATGGGCCCTTTTTGAAAGATGAATTTCTCTTCTGTTTCGGGTTGATATATCTCTGTTCCTGTAACATCACTGGGCAACAAATCAGGTGTAAACTGTATTCGGCTTAATCCACAATTCAGCTCTTTGGCCAATGTTTTTATAGCCCGTGTTTTTGCTAATCCGGGTAAGCCTTCAAGAAGCATATTTCCGTTGGCTAGTAACACTAAAATAATACGATCCACCAAATCATCTTGCCCAATGATGGAGTTCTGCATTCGCTTTTTTAGCTCAAGTATGGATTCGTGTGGTGTCATGTAATATGATATTGATTGGTTCAATTCTATGCCTAAAATAACAAAAGCAATTGTGGTTTTTATTAAAAATAAAAAAGCTCGAAAAACAATGTTTTTCGAGCTTTCAAAATCAACTAAACGGAGTTAATTATTTGTAGGAGTTGATAGCTGATCCAGTACTTTATCTAAACTAAAGCTAGCCGCTTTCATTCGTGGTGGATATTCCTTGAACGTACCTAAGAAATTGGCAACAATATCTTGTGCCGGCACCAATAGAAATGCGTGATCTAACCACCAATCATAATATGTGTTGGATGTAACAGTGGCAAATTCATAAGGATCTCTTCTTAAGTTAAAGATTAAAGGCGCCCTTAAAGGAGTAAATGGATTTGCCCATACGGCAAGAGTACCAGGACTGCGTTGCTCCATAAAGATCAGTTTCCAATCATTATAACGCATAGCAGTTAAATCGCCATCATCAGAAAAATAGAAGATTTCCTTTCGTGGACCTTTTTCTACTTCTCCCGTAAGGAATGGCAAAAAGTTATAGCCATCTAAATGAACTTTAAAACTTTTCCCATTTGCGCTATATCCTTTTAATAATTTTTGTGGAACATCCTTTTGTCCGGCAGCAGCCAGAAATGTAGGCATCCAATCCATTCCACTCATCACTTCATTACTAATAGAACCTGCCTCGATCTTATTTGGCCAACGCACCATAGCAGGAACTCTCCAGCCACCTTCCCAGTTAGTATTCTTCTCACCTCTAAAAGGGTTTATTCCAGCATCTGGCCACGTGTTTTTATGCGGCCCATTATCTGTAGAGTATAGTACGATAGTATTTTCTGCGATACCTAACTCATCTAATAAATCAAGGAACATTCCGATGTGCATGTCGTGCTCCACCATTCCATCACCGTATTCATTTTGGCCAGAAAGTCCTCGATGCTCTTCTTTTACGTGCGTTCTAAAGTGCATACGTGTTCCATTCCACCAACAAAACCAAGGCTTGCCCGCTTCGTGCTGTTCTCTAATCCAATCCATGGCTGCCTTTGATGATTCATCATCAATAGTTTCCATACGCTTTTTAGTCAAGGGGCCCGTATCTTCTACCTTACCATCCGCTGTTGAGTGAATTACACCTCGGGGACCATAATTTTTTCTGAAATCAGGATACTCCTCCGGATTTGGATAATCAGGTAATTCGGGCTCTTCTTCAGCATTTAAGTGATACAAGTTTCCAAAAAACTCATCAAAACCATGGTTGGTTGGCAAATGCTCATCACGATCGCCCAAGTGGTTTTTACCAAATTGACCAGTTGCATAACCAGCTGGTTTTAATAGCTCTGCAATGGTGGGATCTTTTTCTGAAATACCTTCTTTAGCACCTGGCATCCCTACTTTGCTCAACCCGGTACGAAATACACTTTGACCTAAGATAAATGAAGAACGCCCGGCAGTGCAGCTTTGCTCAGCGTAATAATCTGTAAAGATCATGCCTTCATTTGCTATTTTATCAATGTTAGGTGTTCTATAGCCCACCATTCCCATGGTATAGGCACTGATATTGGATTGCCCAATGTCATCACCCCAAAGGACAAGGATATTTGGTTTTTTCTGCGCTGTTGCCGAAAGCGTTAAAAACGCCATAGACAGCGACAATACTGTTTTTTTCATGAAATCTTTGATTTGATTGTTGATGTGAAAATAAGAGAAATATTATACCCTCATTTTATTTTGATGTAATTATACTGATAAAAAAATCATTTGGTTTATATGATTTCTTAGTTACAGTTATTAGTTGTTCTACTTTTCAAAAGGATATACTCTTTTCCAATCATTCTTCATGTCAATCACCGTCCATCCCATTTGCTCAGCATCATCCAAGCCTTTGTTTAATTGACCAATATGGGAATCCCTATCATAAGCATATTCACGAACGGAATCCGTGTGATGTAGCAATAATCCAAAGCGTGGCCCTTCGCCAGCCATGGTATATTCCAGCATTTGATAATCACCATCTGAATTTCCTGAAGCAAAAACAGGACGCATACCTATATATTGATGAATACCCACCGGCTTACCTTCTTTATCATCTATAAAGTTTAATTCACCTTGTTTTATCAAAGCGGGTGTTCCGGCTTCATTAATTTCATATTTCACTTTGTTAGAGCTACCTATAACCTGATGTGGAGGAATGCCGTAGGCCTCTTCTACCCAAACCCGCATAAAATCTACGCCACCACCGGAAACGATGAATGTTTTGTATTCATTGGCACGCAAATATTCCAACAACTCCACCATGGGTTGGTAAATCATCTCGTTGTAGGGTTTTCCAGTTTTAGGGTGCTTTGCGGTTTCCAGCCAATCGCTTACCTCTGCATTAAACTCATTTGTAGTCATACCTGCATGACTTGTCATTACGAGAGTCAATATTGATTTAGTTCCTCCAGAGAGTGCTTTTTCAACATTACCCTCCAAAATAGACTTGTAGGGCTCCTCATTTTCCCACTCGGGATGATCTTTCGCCATAGCCTTTATTCTGTCCATCGCAAAAATCAATTGAAAATATAGTGGCTGCTCACTCCATAGGTTTCCATCATTATCAAAAGTGGCTATCCTGTTTTTAACCGACACAAAATCAGCAGATCCTTCGGTGGTGGTTTTTTTTACAAAGTCAAGAATGGCTTGCTTTGTTGCGCCATCATTCCATGATGGAAGAGGATCTTGAGTTTCGGTCTTACTTACATCATCTTCAGCTTTTTTGGCGGTTTTATCCTGGGGCGAAGAGCATGCTACCAGCACACCTAAAGCTATAAGAGAAAGAATAATTTTTTTACGCATTATTTATTTGATTGATTAATTTCTAAAATAGGACTTTTAAGCCCGTATAAAGCATTGGCAAGGAATTATTGACATCATATTGAGGTTCGAAAAACAAGTTGAACACTGGGCCATCGGTATTTAAAATTTTACCCACACCGGCTCCCAGCGGCACTTCATAGGAATTGGTTTCAAAATTAAAAAGCATCCTTGGATGGCTGCGGAAATACCAGCCCTTATTAAAATCGTGGTACAATCCGGGCTGAAACTCCATGGTAAAAATATCATTTCCACCTTGCAGCGTGGTGAGTGTAATTATCTTCAACTGCCCTAGCTTGCTTACCGATACAAAGTTTACCCCTCCAGCAAATTTGGCTTCATGAAAAATTGTAACCACCGCACCCACACCAAATTGATGTTTTTCATCGGCACTTTGAAAAAGGCGGGCTACCAGAAAGTTGGCGCTGTTAAATTGATTTTGGTTGGGCCGTGCTTCACGATCATAATTAAAGAGGTCGGTATTATTGCCGTAATTGAACTCATACTCGGCTGTAAAGCGGTAAAACCATTTTCCGTAAGTGATGTTTCCCAAAAGTTGCAGCCTTGATTGCTCATCGCTGTAAAACCTATTCCAAAGACCAATGGTGGGGCTAGGGTCTATTGGGTTATTGGCATCCTGAGCATAAAATTTCCCTAAAGAAGAGAGCACAATCACCAGAAGAAAATATGCTTTACTCATTATTATTATTTTTTTTTAAAACTAAAAATGCACTTCCGATAAAAACTAAAAAAGGAGCACTTGAAAAAAACAAGTACTCCTTTAAAATTCATCATTCACTATTCTTTAAAGTCGATTAGTTTCTCGGTCCTGATTTCATACTCTCAACCACTTCATCAACT
>JAUHWX010000025.1 GCA_030427285.1 Bacteroidia bacterium | reverse complement strand
CCATAGATTACAAATAGGATGGCCAAGGCACGTAGTATGTCCAGCCCGTATATACGCTTGCTTAGGTCAATATCAATATGGAAAAGTCTTCTGAAGATGCTGCGTCTTTTTTGAGGTTTGGTGAAAGCGGACACAATAATACAAAAAGGGAGGGCCGACTACCTTGCGGCAATCGACCCTCTCGGAAAAATTATATGGAACGGAAAATTACATTTCTTCTACTTTGGCAATTGTGTAGATTGAACCGTTTACACTGTGAGCACTGTTTTCTTCCAAGAAAATCATATTTCCATCATCATCAGTCAATACAATTTGACCACTGGTAGAAGTACTTACATCAAAATCAGCACCAGCATCGGATGAAATTGTTCCATTATTGGTAGCCTCATCTTTCAGGTTTAAATAGCCATTAAACATAAAGGTGCTCATTAGCTCAGCTTTATCATCCGCCTCCATCTCAGCATAAATATCTGCCATCGTCATACCAGAGATACTTAGCAAATCAGAAATCTTGATTTCAGTTAAAAGCTCAGCAACAGTACTCACACTAAATTGCGTAAACAAGGAAGATTGAGCGCTGGCATCCAAAAGATTATTAAGATCATCTACATCTAAAATAGCTTCTAAATTGATGCTTAACATACTTTCAAGTTCATTCTCATCAGCCACTAAAACTGTAGACATACTGGTTTTACTTTCTAACTTGTTTTTAATGTCCACATCAGCCTCTGAGATAAGCGTTACAAAAAGAGAGGTTTCACCATTGTCTTCAACTTCTTCTGCTTCTTCAAGGTTTTCATAATTGGTCTGTGCGCTTAATACCGCATTAATTTCAATTACGGAACCATTAGTAGCCGAAATTGTGGTACTGCTTGCAGTGCTTGCACCATTTTCATCACCACCATTAAGTATCAAACGACTATTGTTATCATTTTCAACCAATACAGAAAGCTTTCCGTTATTGTCATTATCGGCATATGTTTCGATATATCCGTCCTGAATTGCATCAATATCAAACTTACCATTGATGGCGTGGTACATAATCAATTCGGCAAAAGCTTCATCACCAAGTTGACCTTTAAGCTCGGTCATACTCGTTACATTTAGCTCTGCAAAAAGAGCGTTAAATGCGTCATTGTTTGCTGCAAATACGGTGATGTTTGCGCTGCTGTTTGAAAAGAAAGATGATTGATTGGACTCTTCCACAGCTTCATTCATCATGCTGTATTTTTCCTCTTGTTCCATCACCTCTTTTACCGTAGCATCTTTTTGCTGCGGCTTATTAGTGTTGTCATCATTGTCGTCATCTTTACTACAGCTTGCCATAAGGATGATTCCTCCTGCAAGTAATAGTTTTCCTAAATTCTTGGTTAGCATTTTCATAAGTTTCAAATTTTGATTTTAGAGTTAATAATTCGTGCTAGCTTCGGCTTTATATACGGAGTAGAAAGGGGGAAAGTTCAAAGGTTTTTTGGGTAACCCCAATTTGGGAATGGGGAAGAAATGGCTGAATTTATTGGCATGCGTGAGATTCAGCGCCTTGATTTTTTTTAAAAAAAATGTAAATTCTACAGTCTCTCGTGGACATTTTTGGGCTTGAAAAAGACAAAAATTTAAGGAAACTATATCTTACTCTAGAAGTAATTTTAAGGTGTGAGTAAGCAGTGATATATCACCTTGCTCACCATGTCCTGGAATGACCCATTCGGCTTGAGTATATTTTGCAATAACTTTTTTAATGTTTATTGGCCACTTTTCCAGATTTGCATCCGAAATATTTCCTAAGGTTTTAGAAGCAGCTGACTTTACCATACATCCACCAAAGAGGACTTTCTCCTTTGGGAGATAGCATACAATGTTGTCGGGGCTATGGGCTTCACCAGGATAAAAGATTTGTATTGGAAAATCACCCAAAAGGAAAGTAGTGTCGCTATAAAATACAAAATCGCAATTGGGTTCTTCAGTATGAAGTGCGCTGGTTTTGTAAAAACAATAGGAAGGGATGTTACGTTTTTTCAAAATATCCATACCAGCCGTGCAGTCATCATGAAAGTGATTTGGGATAAACCCAATAATCTTTAACTGCATTTCCTGTTCCAGATGGTCAATCAGCTTTACAGTAAGTGAATCATCCATTGGAGTGTCTAGAAGCCATGCCTCAGAACCATTTACATAAACCAATCCGTTGGAAGGAAACTTTCCCCAGTCCGTTAGTTCAGTTAAGGAAGTGTGAACGTAAACATGTTCCGTGAGTTTTTCCAAATAAAGGTTTGGCGAGATATTTACTTTTTGGCTATTAGCTGAAAAGCACAGTGTAAAAAGCATTAAGAGCAATATGTGCTTCGCGTAGTTCATTAGCCAAAAAGATGTTGAAACACTTCCTCAATCTTTCCGCAACGAATTACTTTAATTCCAAATTTGCCTTCCTGTAGTTTATTGTGCGAACTCACAAACACTTGATCGAAGCCCATTTTTTCTGCTTCGCTGATGCGTTGTTCAATGCGAGATACAGGACGAATTTCGCCACTTAACCCAACTTCAGCAGCAAAGCAAATTTTGGGAGGCAAGGCAATATCTTCATTTGATGAAAGTATGGCGGCCACTACGGCTAGGTCAATGGCAGGGTCGTCCACCCGGATTCCTCCGGTGATATTTAAGAAAACATCTTTGCTCCCTAAATGAAAGCCACAACGTTTTTCCAAAACGGCCAGCAGCATGTTCAGTCTGCGGGTATCATAACCGGTGGTACTTCGCTGAGGGGTGCCATATACTGCTGTGCTCACCAATGCCTGAATTTCGATCAGCATAGGACGAATACCTTCCAAAGTGGCAGCAACGGCATTTCCGCTAAGGTCAGCATCTCGCTTGGAAATTAGGATTTCGCTTGGGTTACTCACTTCGCGAAGTCCTTCACCCACCATTTCATAAATACCCAGCTCGGCAGTGGAGCCAAAACGGTTTTTGTTGGCACGAAGTAATCTATATACATGATGGCGGTCGCCTTCAAATTGAAGAACGGTATCCACCATGTGTTCTAATATTTTAGGACCCGCAATGTTTCCATCTTTGGTAATATGACCAATCAGGAAAACGGGTGTGTCTGTTTCTTTGGCAAATTGGATCAACTCAGCTGCGCATTGGCGGATTTGCGAAACACTTCCCGGAGACGATTCTATGAGCTGTGAATGCAGGGTTTGGATTGAATCTACAATCACCACTTTCGGCTCATTGAGTTCTATTTGCCTAAAAATTTCTTGTGTAGACGTTGCGGTAAGAATGTAGCAATCGTCATTTTTTATACCAATTCGCTTGGCGCGAAGTTGCACTTGCTGCTCACTTTCTTCGCCACTTATATATAGGCATTTTTGGTTTAGGCCCAAAACCACTTGAAGCATCAGGGTACTTTTACCAATGCCCGGCTCGCCACCAATTAGCGTTACCGAGCCGTCTACCATGCCACCGCCCATCACACGGTCCAGCTCGTTGTCATTAGTGGTGGTGCGCACACTTTGCTCGGTCTCGATTGCACGAATAGATTTTACTTTGCTCGGAGCAATACTGCTGTTTCCGCGCTGAGGACTGCTCTTCCAGCTCACGGCTTTACTGGCGGTGGTTTCTAGCACTTCTTCTACGATAGTATTCCACTCGCCACAGCTATTGCACTGCCCCATCCACTTGCTGTGCTGGGTGCCACAATTCTGGCAATAGTAAGTTGTTTTGGGTTTTTTAGCCATGAGGCAATTTTACGGAAAAAGCAGGAGGAAATTTAGGTTTTGAAAATTCAACTACCCCGGCACTTCGTGCCACCCCTTCGTGCTCGAAGGGGAATTCACGCCACGCATTCCCCTTCAATGTTTGAAGGGGTGGTCGACCATAGGGAGAGCGAGCGGGGTAGTTAGAATATGCGTAATGCATAGAGTATTTCGATTTACCTAACTTTAGTTTATGCCAAAAACCTACCATATAAATGGGGTTTCCCTAAAGACTAACTACCTAAAGCTGGAATACAACCCAAAACTCAAGCAAAGGGCGCGGGCCTTGCGGCAAGCCAGAAATCTACCAGAAGTTCTTTTTTTGGATGAGGGTAAATAAAGGACAGTTCCACGGATTAGATTTTGACCGGCAGAAAATCATAGGCAACTACGTTGTTGACTTTTATTGCAAAGCATTGGGTTTGGTGGTGGAAATAGATGGCTCATCCCACAATGAACGTGAGGAAGAAGATGCTATGAGAGAAGCTTGGCTCAGAAATCAAGGATGCAAAATCATTCGTTTTACAAC
Source organism: Bacteroidia bacterium (assembly GCA_030427285.1). GTDB lineage: Bacteria > Bacteroidota > Bacteroidia > Flavobacteriales > Schleiferiaceae > Owenweeksia. Next base: position 18,211 of record JAUHWX010000025.1, on the reverse strand, counting down.
GGTACTGGTTCTACAACAGATGGATCAGGTGATGGAGGATTTGGAGGAGTTTGTTTTGGATAATTATAGATAGGCCTTTTCGACTACCCCGTCTTCCGATTTGCTCCGCATCGGAATCCACCCCTTCTATCCAGAAGGGGAATCTACGCCACGCATTCCCCTTCAATGTTTGAAGGGGTGCCCGAAGGGCGGGGTAGTTAGAAAGTTTGAAATGATGCCACTCCACAGTGTGGTCGGCCTGCCAAGCCGAAAGCATGGGATTTTAGAAATGGTTGCTCAAAAAAAAGGAACCCATGCGGATTCCTTCTCTCTAATATATAAAGTCTTTCCCGATAGCTATCGGGACTAACTTCTCTTTTCCACCCACTCCTTAGCATTTTTGAATGCCAAAATCCAGGGAGTAAGCACTTCCTGCTTTTTCTCAGCAGGGTAGTAACCCCAGTTGTGCGGGAAGATAGAACGCTCAAAGTGCGGCATAATCGCCAGGTGGCGGCCATCTTTGCTGGCAATACCCGCTACGTTATAGTCAGAGCCATTTGGGTTACCTGGGTAACCTTCGTGGGTGTATTTTGCAATCACGTTGTATTCGCCTTCCGCTTCTGGTAAGTTGAATTTACCTTCTCCGTGTGCGGCCCATATTCCCAAAGTACATCCTGACAAGGAACCTAGCATCACTGAATCGTTTTGTGGAACCGTAACATTGATAAATCCGCTTTCGAATTTACCAGAATCGTTGTGCAACAATTTAGGATGAACATCGTGTTCCGGGTATAAAAGTCCCAATTCGCCCATTAATTGGCAACCGTTGCAGATACCTAAACTTGCGGTGTTTTCTCTGGCGTAGAAAGCGTCCAAAGCAGCTTTTGCTTTTTCGTTGTAAAGGAATGCTCCTGCCCAACCTTTGGCAGAACCCAATACATCGCTGTTTGAGAACCCTCCAACAAAGGCGATGAAGTTGACATCGCTTAAATCTTCACGACCAGAAATCAAGTCGGTCATGTGAACGTCTTTTACGTCAAATCCGGCCAAATGCATCGCATAAGCCATTTCACGGTCTCCGTTTACGCCTTTCTCCCTAATGATGGCAGCTTTTACGCCTGAAGCGGTTTTGCGATTCGGATCCAATCCTAATTCCGCGTAAGCACCCTTAAAGTCTTTTGGGAAAACGTATTCCAAAGACTGATTTTTATAATTGTCAAAACGCTCTTTCGCTTTGCCTTTTGCGGTTTGTTTCGCGTCAAGCAAATACGAAGTTTTGTACCATGTATCGCGCAAAGAGTCGATATCTAAAACGTAAGTGTTATTTGCGGTAAGCACTTTCGCTTCGCGCTTATTGGTTACGTTTCCAATCACTTTGGCTCCAGCTATAGCCGAAGTTACCTTGTCCACATTCTCGTTCGCCACCTGAATCAAGATTCCGGCTTTTTCAGAGAATAATAATTTAATGTCGTCTTCGGCTTCAATGCCAGATAGGTCGATGTTGATACCCACTTTTGGCTCAGCAAAAGTCATTTCAAGCAAGGCGGTAATCATACCTCCGGCAGAAATATCATGACCGGCTAGAATCATTTGGTCTTCAATCAATTGCTGAACTGCAGCAAAGTTGGCGGCAAATTGCTTGGCGTCTTTTATACTTGGCGCAGAAGTTCCAATCTTGTTTACCACCTGAGCAAAGCTTGATCCACCCAACTTAAAGTCATCGCCACTCAAGTCGATGTACATCAATGTAGAGTTGGTGTTGGGCTGCAAAACAGGCTCCACCGTTTTGTTGATTTCGCTCACTTCGCCAACGGCCGTAATGATTACCGTTCCCGGAGAATACACCACATCGTCTTTGTATTTCTGCGTCATGCTCAGGCTATCTTTCCCTGTAGGGATGTTGATGCCCAATTCACAAGCAAAATCTGAAATACCTTTTACAGCATCGTACAAACGAGCGTTTTCGCCTTCGTTTTTCGCAGGCCACATCCAGTTTGCAGAAAGCGAAATTCCGCCCAAGCCATCAGCGATTGGCGCCCAGATAATGTTGGTCAATGCTTCGGCAATTGAAGCTTGTGAACCCGCTACAGGATCGATCAACGCAGAAACAGGCGCATGTCCCACAGAAGTGGCAATACCTTTAATTCCGCGGTAATCCAAAGCCATGATACCTAAGTTGTTCAACGGCAATTGCACCGGTCCAGCGGTTTGTTGTTTGGCTACACGCCCTGTTACACAACGGTCAACTTTGTTGGTCAACCAGTCTTTACAAGCCACTGCTTCAAGCTGAAGAACTGCGTTTAAATATTCTTGCATTTTGCTGGCATCATAGGCCACTTCTGCAAAATTGCTTGGTGTTCTTTTATCTTCTAAAATGGTTTTGGGTGATGAACCAAACATGTGGCCCAATTCCCAATCCATTGGGTTTTGACCCGATTTTTTGTTTTCAAAAACAAACTTGTGATCGCCAGTAGTTTCACCAACCACATAGATTGGTGCACGCTCTCTGTCTGCAATTCTCGTTAATAGGTCGATGTCTTTTTCTTTCAACACCAAGCCCATGCGCTCCTGGCTCTCGTTGCCAATAATTTCTTTGTCAGAAAGCGTTGGGTCGCCAACAGGCAATTTATTTACATCAATCACACCACCGGTTTCTTCCACCAATTCTGACAAGCAGTTAAGGTGTCCACCAGCTCCGTGATCGTGAATGGAAACAATCGGGTTAATATCTAATTCGGCCATAGCGCGCACTGCGTTGTAGGCTCTTTTTTGCATTTCAGGGTTTGAGCGCTGAATAGCATTCAATTCAATTCCGCTACTAAATTCTCCGGTGGCAACCGAAGAAACAGCACCACCGCCCATACCGATGCGGTAGTTGTCACCACCCATCACCACGATTTTATCGCCAACTTCGGGGGTGTCTTTCAGGGCATCCTTTTCTTTTCCATAACCAATTCCACCGGCTTGCATAATTACTTTGTCGTAACCATATTTTTTGCCGCCTTCTTCGTGTTCAAAAGTCAATACCGAACCGTTGATGAGTGGCTGTCCGAACTTGTTTCCAAAATCAGAAGCACCGATAGAAGCTTTGATCAAAATGTCCATTGGTGTTTGGTACAACCAATCTCTTTCGGCCATGCCGTTTTCCCAACCCCGATCACTATCGGGGCCTTCAAGCCGCGAATAAGCGGTCATATAAACGGCAGTTCCCGCCAATGGCATAGAGCCTTTACCACCTGCCATGCGGTCTCTGATTTCTCCACCCGAACCTGTAGCTGCTCCGTTAAAAGGCTCCACCGTTGTTGGGAAGTTGTGGGTTTCCGCTTTTAGCGAAATCACAGAATCAAAGTCTGTAGTTTCAAAGAAATCAGATTGATCCTGACGCTTGGGTGCAAATTGCTCTACGCGACTCGCTTTGATGAAAGCTACGTTATCCTTGTAGGCAGAAACAATTTTTCCTGGGTGGTCAGCCGATGTTTTTTTAATTAACTTGAAAAGAGAAGTTGGCATCTCTTCGCCATCGATAATAAACTGTCCGTTAAATATTTTGTGACGACAGTGTTCCGAGTTTACTTGCGAAAAACCGAAGATTTCAGAGTCGGTTAATTTTCTGCCCAAGTCTTTCGCCACACTTTCTAAGTATTCTATTTCCTCACCGCTAAGGGCCAAACCTTCTTGCTGGTTGTAAGCCGCGATGTCTTCAATATGTTTCACTTTTTCAGGCGCATGCTCGATGGTGTAAATATCTTGATTCAAACCATTGTACAATACCTGAAGCATAGGGTCATGATCTGCTTTTTCAGAATCTACCATGAAATATTCCTCAATTCTGTAGATACCTTCAATGCCCATATTTTGGGTGATTTCCACCGCATTAGTTGCCCATGGGGTAATCATCTCTTTGCGAGGGCCAACAAAAAAGCCCTCCAAAGTATCGCTGTTGTGTAATTCAGCGCCCCCGAAGAGCCACGTTAATTTTGGTAAATCTGTTGAATTGATTTCCTGTGAAAGTCCAACTGCGTAAACCTTATTGGCTTCTTTGGACGAGAAAAATTTGATCATTCTAAGCGTGTTAAAACCCTACAATTTCTGAGCGGCAAAAGTACGAAAGGTTTTGGGTTATTCACAGCTTCTTAGGGTAGCATAACTGCAGCTTATAATATTGTTTTGCCAGCTATGTTTGGTCAAAACAAAAAGCCCCGAAACCTTGTAGGTTCGGGGCTTTTGAGAATTTTAAATGTAAGCTGTTTTAAAAACTAGCTTTTTTTACATCTACAGCATTTAAGCCTTTTGGACCTTTTTCAAGCTCAAAAGAAACTTTGTCACCTTCTGCAATATCTTCTACTGTACCGTTGATGTGTACAAAGAATTTTTCGTTGGTGTCTTTTTCTTTAATGAAGCCATAGCCTTTAGAATCGTTGAAAAAATCAACTCTACCAAAGCGTGTGCTTATCACTTCTTCGCCTTCTGGTCTTTTTGGAACACCAATTTCGATGTCTTCTGCTTCAATTACGATTTTCTTTGAGGGATCGGGCGGGGTGTCTGTTAATTGACCATTTTCGTCAACATAGGAAATCATTTCCGCTGCTGTTCTTTTGGGAGCCGCTTTACGCTCTTCGCGTTTCTTTTCCTTTTCCTGGCGTTTTTTCAAACGCTTCTTTTCTTTCTCCTTCTTGTTGTAAGTTTCTTGGGATTTAGCCAAACTTTATAATAATTTAAATTTTGTCAAGCCCACCAGGGTGGCCGGCTAGAATTTGCCGCAAGGTAGTGAGAACAAGGCTGATAATAACCATATATTGTATTAAGCTTCTAAAAATCATTTGGATTTGCTAAAAGCCTTGTACTAAAATGTAAAGGCCTTACCCCACCAATTCCATCTGTTTCAAGCTTTCTACTTTGTTTCTTTCCAAAAACTCATCTACAGTTTCAAAGTGCTCAATCACACGTTTGTTTTTAAACTCAAACACTTTTTGCGATAAGCCAAGCAGGAAGTCTCTATCGTGAGAAACTAAAATCAAAGTGCCGTCAAATGCTTTCAAAGCTTGCTTCAACATATCTTTTGATTTTAAATCTAAATGGTTGGTAGGCTCATCCAAAATGAGAACATTCACTGGTTCCAAAAGCAACTTTACCATGGCCAGGCGAGTTTTTTCTCCTCCTGAAAGGAAACTAACTTTTTTGTCCAGCACATCTCCCGAAAACATAAAACCTCCCAAAATATTCTTGATTTGGGTGCGAATGTCGCCTTGAGCAATTTGGTCTACAGTTTGAAAAACGGTTAAATCCGGATCTAAAAGTGCGGCTTGGTTTTGCGCAAAATACCCCACTTTGGCATTGTGGCCTAAGTCGCATTGTCCTTCAAAGTCAATCTCACCCATGATGGCTTTTATCATGGTAGATTTTCCTTCTCCGTTTCTACCTACAAAACTTACTTTTTCCCCTCTGGAAATAGTCATGTTGGCATCATTGAATACTACATGATCTCCATAAGATTTGCTTAATCCTTTTGCAATTACCGGATAATCGCCCGAGCGCTGACAAGGAGGGAAGCGAAGGTTTAAGGCTGAGTTGTCTATTTCGTCAATCTCAATGATGTCCAGCTTTTCGAGCATGCGCTCGCGGGAGTTCACCTGATTGGTTTTAGAATACGTTCCCTTAAAACGCTCAATAAAAGCCATGTTGTCGGCAATAAATTTTTGCTGCTCGTTGTAGGCTTTTATTTGGTGGGCACGTCTTTCTTCACGCAAAGTGAGGTAGTGCGAGTAGTTTGCTTTGTAGTCGTAAATGCGGCCCATCGTCACCTCTATGGTTCTGTTGGTGATGTTGTCGATAAAGGTTTTGTCGTGCGAAATCACCATCACCCCTTTGGCTTTGTTTACCAAAAAGTCTTCAAGCCACACTACAGATTCAATATCTATATGGTTAGTCGGCTCATCCAAAAGTACCAAGTCTGGCTTTTGCAAAAGGATTTTGGCCAGCTCGATTCGCATACGCCAGCCACCACTGAACTCACTGGTTTGGCGATTAAAATCTTCACGCTTAAAACCAAGTCCCATCAAAGCTTTTTCAACTTCTGCCTCAAAGTTGGTGTCTTCAATAGAGTAGTATTTTTCTCCAAGTTCAGAAACTCTCTCAATAAGTTTCATGTACTCCTTCGATTCGTAATCCGTGCGTGTTTCGAGCTCCTTGTTGATGTGCTCCATTTCATCGCGCATCTCAAATATCGCCTGAAAAGCTTTGGAAGCTTCTTCTTTTACAGTGCAGTTGTCTTCAGTTAAAAGGTGCTGAGGTAGGTAAGCAATCACGGCATCTTTTGGGCAATGCACATTTCCTTTGTTGGCTTTTTGAACCCCTGCAATAATTTTCATCATTGTAGATTTTCCTGCGCCATTTTTACCCATCAGGGCAATCTTGTCATTTTCATTGATTACAAATGAAACATCCTGAAACAGAGCTTCTCCGTTAAACTCAACACCCAATGCATTAACTGATATCATGCCTATACTTTTTGCGGCCGCGAAGGTATGAAAAGAAGTAGTGCAAGGGCTTGGATCACTTAATGTTGACGGTGATTTATTACTTTGAGAAAAGTAAATGTTTTAACAACTTGCAAGACCGATCACTCAACTAGAACTAAATGAAAAACTACTTAACTCTATTTTTCTTTTTAATAGCCAATACTGTTCTTTTGGCTCAATCTCAGTTAGGAATAAGAACTGGCGTATATGGTTTTAATGAGGAAGTTCTCTTCCCAAATGGTGCGATTTCTTGGTTAGAAAACAAATTGAAGCCTTCGGTTGCTGGCGAATTATTTTTTTCTAAAAGTATTAATCAAAGTAACTGGCTCTGGGCGGGGAGTGTTTTGTATCAAAGATTTAGTTGCCAGGCTGAAATACCATTTATGTACACGTATGAATTTCAAGGAAGAGAAACACCTGTTTTTACAACAGGGATGAGAACAGAGTATGATGATGTAGCTGGCTTTAGTTTGGGTATTGGTTATGAGTTCCGAAATAGAAATGAATCGCAGAGTTTCAAGATGGCGTTTGGGGGGAGGTTGTTAGGGTCTGTAAATAGCGGTATGAGGATAGAAATAGAAGAAAACCCCGACTTAGACTTTGAAGATAACAGCGATAGAGAATTTTCAGAAAGAATAATCTCTGGTTGTTTTTTTAGACCTTCTTATCAATTTAGAATTGGAGACAAGAATTCTCCATGGACAGCAGTTTTATTTATGGAGGGGAATATGTTGTGGAGAAATAAGGCGCCAGTTACAAATCCTGTGTTTACCTATGGTGGAGGCTTGGAGATTAGTTTTGCCTTAGAAAGCAAAGGAAGGAATGGTTTAATTTGAGGCAGCCAACTTTTTTCTCCTTCTGGCTCTCCACAAAAATCCGGCAGCAATTGTTCCCGTGATAACCGTCATTACCAACTGACCAGTGTGTACCAAAGTGGCAAAACTCACACCATCATCAGAAGCTACACCGAGTACACCAAGACCGAGCATCACCAGGTAATGATAGGCGCCAATTCCACCTGGGGTGGGTACTACCATTCCAAATCCTGCAGCAATCATTACCAATAATCCGCTGGAAGGGCTTAAGTCTTTAGTGGCATCCAAAGAGAATACACATATATATACCATTAAGTAATACATCAGCCAGATAAAAATGGTGTGTAGTATAAATGGGGTTTTGGATTTTAACTGCGAAATAGATTTCAAACCTTCTTTGATGCCATCCCAAAAGTCACGCACTTTTTGGTAAACCGGGTGTAGCATAAATTTTTCACGAAGTAGATAAAGGGCAATTCCACCAATAACAACTACTCCACCAATGGCAATCTTAATATATAAACCTGTGTTGCTGTCTTCTGCGCCTTGGGTTGTAGAAAAAGCGGTGTCAATAAGTTCCATCAGTAAATCAAACTCTAGAATTAAAGTCAGAAGCACCAGAAAGAGGAGCATAAGAAAGTCAATAACTCTTTCCAAAATCACCGTTCCAAAAAGTCGGTTTACTGGGATGTCATCGGTTTGGTAAAGAGCGGTGCAACGGGCTAGTTCGCCAGCACGCGGCACCAGTAAGTTTGCAAAGTAGCCTACGGTTACGGAGTGTATAGCATTCCAGGTATTTGGCTTTTTGCCAAGAGGCTCCAACAAAAGTACCCAGCGCATGCCTCGACTTATAAAAGCCAAGTATCCCATTATAATGGAAAGAATAACGTAGGTATAATCGGCTTTACGGAAATCGTTTGCCAGTTTTTCAAATTCGGTATTGCGAAAAGCAAGATAGAAAAGACCCGCTCCCACAGCCATGAATAAAATGTACTTTGCTATTTGTTTGAGCTTTTCGTTCAAGCTTAGTTGAGGGTATTTGTTTCCTCATTAGGGAATATCACGGACGGCTTGAAAGTTTTAGCTTCTTCAAAATCCATGTGGGCGTATGAAATAATGATGATGATATCACCTGGTTGCACTTTGCGCGCAGCTGGTCCATTCATGGTAATTTCCCCACTTCCACGTTTTCCGGTGATAACGTAAGTTTCCAAGCGCTCCCCATTGTTTACGTTTACAATGGCAACTTTCTCACCTTCAATGATGTTGGCTGCCTCCATTAAGTCTTCATCCACCGTAATGCTACCAATATAATTAAGGTCAGCCCCGGTAATTTTTACCCGGTGAATCTTAGATTTTAATACCTCTATTTGCATGGCGCAAAAGTACTTAAATTAATTGCAAATTATCTATAAGTCTAACTCCTGAAATGTAGGCTGCAATAAAGGCGCGAGCAGGGTCAGTGTTTGACCATGAGTCTATGGGAAGAAGAGTGTTTTCGTTCACTATTTGGGCGTATTCAAGTTCTAATTCACTGCCCTCAAAACGTTGGGAAACCAAATTTATTAGCTCTTGCGGAGAATGATTCTTGTAGTTTTCCTTCATCCAGTTTAAGCTTTGCCAAATGATAAGTGACTTTTCCTGATCTTCATCGGAAAGCAGTTGATTGCGGCTGCTAAGAGCAAGTCCTTTTTGATTGCGCTCAATTGGGTGAGGAACAATTTCCACATCAAAACCCATCACTTTGGTAAGTTGACGAATAATAAGAAGCTGCTGAAAATCCTTTTCACCAAAGTAGGCTTTAGTAGGATTTACTATTTCAAAAAATCGACCAACAATAGTGGCAACACCATCAAAATGCCCTGGGCGGTGCGCGCCTTCCATTACGGTGTCCAGCCCATTGAGGTCAATTTTTACGGACTCTATTTTGTGCGGATACATCTCTTCCTCATTAGGCAAAAAGACAATATCGCAGTTTGTTTTTTCAAGTTTGGCAATATCAGAATCCAGTTGACGAGGGTATTTGGCCAAGTCCGCTTTGTTGTTAAACTGAGTAGGATTTACAAAAATGCTGATGATGCTGATGTCGTTTTCGCGTGAAGCATGATCGATAAGCGCTAGGTGCCCACTATGCAGTGCGCCCATAGTAGGTGCAAAACCGAGGGATAATCCTTGCGCTTTAAGTTGAGCAATATGATTTTGTAAATCGGAAACCTTGGTAAAAATCTGCATTTAAAGGCTGTTAAAGCGGACAAAGCTATATATATAAGTTGAAAAATTGCGATAAAAATGGTACTTTTGCCGCTTATTTACCCAAAGTAACAAGCTCTGATGGATAGTAAAAGAATTCTGTATGTAAGTCAGGAAATTCACCCTTATCTCCCCGAAAACGAAATATCAAAACCTTCGCTCGCCTTGCCTAAAAAGATGAACGAGCGTGGGCATCAGGTACGGGTTTTTATGCCGAGATACGGGTTGATAAATGAAAGAAGACATCAGCTTCATGAAGTGATTCGTTTAAGCGGAATCAACATTATTGTAAACGATATGGATCAGCCCTTGATAATCAAGGTGGCATCCGTACCTCAAGCGCGCATGCAGGTTTACTTTATTGATAATGAGGAGTATTTCAAGAGAAAAGCTACCTTTTATGATGAGGATGATAATTTCTTCGATGATAATGATCAGCGCGCCATATTCTTTTGCCGTGGTGTGATAGAAACGGTTAAAAAATTGGGTTGGTCTCCTGATATTATCCACTGTCACGGTTGGATGGCCAGCTTCCTGCCAATGTATCTTAAGAAGTTTCACTACGATGATCCATTATTTGCCGATAGTAAATTGGTTATTTCCATTTACAACCATAAGGAGCATAAGATGGCAGAATCACTAAAACAAAACCTGGAATTTGATGGGATTGATGGTGATGATCTTGCTAAGTGGGAAGACGCTGACTTGAATAAATTATATGCCGCAGGCGCAAGCTATTGCGATGGTGCCGTTATTGGAAGCGAAAATGTTTCTCAAGAAGTAAAAGATTTGCTTGCAAAAAGCGTTGATACCGTAGTTGATTATTCCGGAGAGGAAAATCAGGCCGACAAAATCCACGAATTGTATGAAACTATAGTTGTGGAAGAATCTGTGGCATAAAGTAGGTATATGACATTATTGATGAACAGTTTTGGAAAGAGAGCCATTGTTGCAATGGCTTCTTTGCTTTTTATAAGTTGCGAAAAACCAAATGATGAGCTTGGCTTTAACCAAGTGATTGATGGTGTGCCGGAAGTGGCGGATTTGGTTTTTGAAAACATTATCAGCTACACGCATAACCAAGATAGCATTTTGGTGGCCTTAGCGCCTGAGAGCCAGAGTGCACTTGGTGGCTATGCTGGGAATCGTCTCTTGGGCTCGATTGCTGATGGTATCTTTGGTCGAGCAGAAGCTTCAGTGGTGGCACAAATGGCTCTTGAGGAAAATAATATTGATTTTGGAGATCAGCCTCAAATTGATTCAGTGTTTCTATACCTTCAATACAATGGTTATTATGGCGATTCATTTAAGCCAATGAACTATGAAGTTTACCAGCTAAGTGGAGGCGTTTTTCCAAATGGAGTGTTTCTCGATAACGAAGGTGTGGTGATTGACAGTGCTTTCTATTCAGATTATGTACCCAGCTATCTCCAAAAAATTGGGGAATTGAGTAACCATAAGCCGCGACCAAATTCGGCTAACAACATCGGTGGAGATGTTTTGGCTGCGGGTTTGAAAATTCCCCTGGATAGCGCCTTTTTTAGAACTAATATTATTGAAGCACCTACTTCAGCGTTTGATAATGATCAGGCTTTCATAGATTACTTTAAGGGTGTTTATATAAAAACCGAAGGCTCGGATGGGAGTATTGTTTACCTAAACTTAAATACGGCAAACTCGGGTATTCATTTGTATTATCATGATAAAGGTGATACCACTAATGAAGCGAAGCGGGTGGGTTTTAATTTTTTACAGAGCAATAGCCCAGAACCGATAAATTTATCCATCTTTAGTCAAGACTACCTTGCTGCACCTACGGCTTTCAATTTGCTTGCTCAGGATACTGTCTTAGGAGAAGATGTGAATTATGTGCAGACCATGGGCGGTGTCTATACAGTATTTGAAATTCCGGATTTAGACAGTCTTTCCAACAAGGGATATTTAATTAATCAGGCCATATTAGAGGTGTATAAAGCCAGTGGCACTGGTAGTGGATTGCCTCCATGTGATAGATTGGAAATCCGAAAGTTTGAAAGTGATAAAATGCAGACTCCTATAAAGGATTTTGAAGCGGGAAATACCGTTACAGGTGGAGGTGTCTTAGTTTCTGAGCCATTAAGAGGTGGTAGGTATGAGTTTGATATAACACGATATGTATTTGAGGTGGCTAATGGCGAGAAACTTAGTAAGCTAGCTATTACCCCTTATTTGAAAAGTTCAGTGGCTAATAGAGTGATTTTGGCAGGAGGGACGAATTCTCAAACGCCTATGAGATTGAAAATATATTTAACCAAGCCGTAAGATTATGTGTGGTATAGTAGGTTACATTGGGCATAGAAACGCAGTGCCTGTAGTTTTAAATGGACTTAGAAGATTGGAATACCGTGGGTACGACAGTGCAGGTATTGCCGTGATGAATGAAGATGGGCTAAGTCTTATTAAGTGTAAAGGAAAGGTTTCAGATCTTGAGGAAAAGATAAACGGAACGTTAAAAGAAAGTGGCATTGGAATAGGTCATACCAGATGGGCTACACATGGTGTGCCTAATGATGTAAATGCGCATCCACATGCCTCAAACTCTGGCAAGATTGTCCTTATCCATAATGGAATTATAGAAAACTATGCGTCTATAAAGGAGGCATTGGCCGGTAGAGGTGTGGCTTTTAAAAGTGATACTGATACTGAGGTTTTGGTAAACCTGATTGAGGACATCAAAAATGCTGAGGGAATAAGTTTGGCGAAAGCCGTTCGCACTGCCCTTAATCAAGTGGTTGGAGCATATGCTATTGCAGTATTTGAAGTTGATAACCCGAAGAAGGTAGTGGTTGCCAAAAAAGGTAGCCCACTGGTTTTGGGTATTGGAGAAGGTGAATTCTTCATTGCCAGTGATGCAACTCCATTTTTGGAATATACCAAAACGGCAGTATACCTTGAGGATGATGAAATGGCGGTTGTGGAGATTGGAAAAGAAGTTGAGGTTCGTTCTATTCCTAGCAATAAAGCCATTGATCCATATGTGCATCAATTAAAAATGGACATCGAAGCCATTGAAAAAGGTGGATATGATCATTTTATGCTCAAAGAAATTTATGAGCAGCCAAAGTCTATTCGCGATACTTTGCGTGGACGATTGTTGCCAGAGCAGGGACTTATAAAAATGGGCGGTGTATTTGAGTACCGCGAAAAGATTGTAAATGCTGAGCGTATCATTATTATAGGATGTGGTACCTCATGGCACGCTGGCTTGGTAGCCGAATATCTTTTTGAAGACTTAGCACGTATTCCTGTGGAAGTGGAGTACGCTTCTGAGTTTAGATACCGCAACCCGGTTATTACCGAAAAGGATGTGGTAATCGCTATTAGTCAGTCGGGAGAAACTGCAGATACTTTGGCTGCTATTAAGCTAGCAAAAGAAAAAGGAGCTACCATTTTCGGTATTTGTAATGTGGTAGGATCTTCTATTGCTAGAGAAACCCATGCTGGTGCTTATACTCATGCAGGTCCGGAAATAGGTGTTGCTTCTACCAAAGCATTTACTGCACAGGTAGCTGTATTGGCGCTTATGGCATTGAGAATTGCTCATGACAGAGGTGTGCTTAAGCAATCCTACTATCACCAACTTCTGACGGAATTGGATAGCATTCCAGAGAAAATAGAAAAGATGCTAGAGAGCGATGCTCAGGCAAGGCATATTTCTGAACTATATAAGGATGCTCAAAACTTCCTTTACTTAGGTAGAGGATTCAACTTTCCGGTAGCACTCGAAGGAGCTTTGAAGCTTAAAGAAATCAGCTACATCCATGCGGAGGGATATCCTGCAGCTGAGATGAAGCATGGTCCTATTGCTCTTATTGATGAAAATATGCCGGTGGTGGTGATTGCGCCAAAGAGTGGACAGTACGAGAAGATCGTTAGTAATATTCAGGAGGTAAAAGCCAGAAACGGTAAAGTAATAGCTGTGGTTAGCAATGGTGATTCTGAGATAGCTCGTATGGCCGATCACGTAATTGAAATTGAAGAAACTGCAGAGGTGTTTTCTCCACTATTGACGACTATCCCATTACAACTATTGTCTTACCATATTGCGGTATTACGCGGGTGTAACGTGGATCAACCCCGTAATTTGGCGAAGTCAGTTACTGTGGAATAGGATCAAAATGAGGTTGAAATATTATAAACCTGTCAGCGAAAGTTGACGGGTTTTTTTTGTCAAGAAATTATTATTGGAAAAGTAGCAAAGAACGGATTACTTCTTATTGTACTCATTCATAGCGGTATTTAAACCCGCTAAGGCAAAGGTTTCTATAGCTTCGCAAGAAAGCTCAATACGTGGCTTTAGATCGGTGATTTCTTGTGCCTCCCATTCTCCGAGCACGTAATTTACCTGGCCACCTTTGGGGAAATCATTACCAATACCAAAACGAAGGCGGGGGTAATCCTGCCTTCCAAGAATTTGATTTATGCTTTTCAACCCATTGTGGCCGCCATCGCTTCCTTTACCTTTTAGGCGTATAGCGCCAAATGGAAGAGCGATTTCGTCAACCACTACCAGTAAGTTTTGCAAAGGAATCTTTTCGTGCTGTAGCCAATAATTAATGGCCTTGCCACTAAGGTTCATATAGGTGGAAGGTTTGATAAGAACGAGTTCCTTATTCTTCACCTTAAGGTAGGCAACATCAGCGTAGCGGTCAGTCTTAAAACTAATATTGGACGCACCGGCAAGTGCGTCCAATATTTTAAAACCTATATTATGACGGGTTTCAGCGTACTCCGCACCGATGTTTCCTAATCCGGCTATGAGGTACTTTTTCACCCTAAATAGTGTTTAGACTATGCTTCAGCAGCAGCTTCAGTAGCTTCGCTACCTTCTGCAGTTGCCTCTTCACCTTCTGCTCCTTCTTCTTCATCTTCTGTTTCGTCAACAGCGTTACGAGAAGTTTGAACAGTAAGGATAGTTCTTTGTGGCTCGTGAGAGATCTCGTAGCCATCAGTTTTTACATCGCTTACGCGCACTGATTGACCAATTCTCACTTCAGTAATATCGATATCGATATGTCCTGGAAGGTGCTCTTCAGTAGCTGTTACTTTAAGCTTACGCAAGTTTACTTTCAAACGGCCACCATTACGCACACCACGTGAGTTACCAACTAAGTTGATAGGCACTTGAATGGTGATAGCTTTGTCTGCTGACGTTTGGAAGAAATCTACATGCTCGATAGCATCAGATACTGGGTGATATTGTACATCACGGATTACAGTTCTGTAAGTCTTTCCGTCAAGATTGATCTCTACAAGATGCGCTTCCGGAGTGTATAGCAATTCCTTAAAGCTAACCTCTGGGGTGTGGAAATGGATATTCTCTTCGCCTCCGTAAATTACGCATGGTACGTTTCCTTCTCTTCTGATAAGCTTAGCTGTTTTGCTGCCTAGCTCAGTTCTCAAGGTACCTTCGATGGCTATGGTTTTCATCTTTACTTGTTTTTATTACTCTAAAAAATGGGAACTTATTGATTCGTGATGGTGAACTTTGTGCATGATATTCGCAAAAAGTTCGGCAATAGATATCACTTTTATCTTCTCTGGTAGGTTATCATGGGGGATAGTATCCGTGATAACCAACTCTTCTAATTTTGATTTGGTAATGCGCTCCATGGCTTTGCCACTAAGCACACCGTGCGTACAATAAGCTCTAACGCTTAAAGCACCTTGTTCCATTAACATATCGGCTGCTTTGGTAAGCGTGCCTGCAGTATCAATCATGTCATCAATTAATACTACGTTTCTACCTTCTACGTTACCGATCACCGTCATCTTGTCGATTACATTGGCTTTTTTGCGCTGTTTGTAGCAAATTACTACTTCGCTCTCTAGCCACTTGGCGTAGTTGTTGGCTCTTTTTGAACCTCCCATATCTGGAGAGGCAATGGTCAAATCGCTTAAACCCAAACTCTTGATGTGTGGCACAAAAAGAGAAGAGGCAAACACATGGTCAACAGGAATTTCAAAGAATCCTTGTATTTGATCTGCATGCAAATCCATAGTCATAACACGGGTTGCACCAGCTACTTCGAGCATTTTGGCAATCATCTTAGCACCTACCGGAACGCGAGGTTTGTCTTTTCTATCTTGGCGAGCCCAACCAAAATAAGGCATAATGGCCGTAATATGCTTGGCTGAAGCACGTTTTGCTGCGTCAATCATCAACAAAAGTTCCATAAGGTTTTCAGTTGGAGGCATTGTGCTTCCAATTAGAAACACGCGTCCGCCACGAACTGTTTCTTCAAATGATGGTTGAAATTCACCATCGCTGAATTCAGAAACCTCCATGACGCCCATCGGCTGACCGTAGGCTTTAGCCATCTTTTCAGCTATGCGCTGGGAGCTTCTTACAGCAAATATTTTTGCGCTCGGTACCACTTGCTTAATCCTTTGGTATTGTTGATTTTAAATGACCCTCAAAAAGGGCTGCAAATGTAAATAATTATTCGTGAACAAATAAAATATATTCACTCGAGATTGAAAAAAAGGCTAAATTCTTTTTGAGAATCAAAAATACTTAACCTACTTTTGCCAACCGTTTTGAAAACGGGATCAAATTTATAGCTATCAGTAAGTTTGATATGAAAATGCCCAGGTGGCGGAATTGGTAGACGCGTTGGTCTCAAACACCAATATCGAAAGATGTGCCGGTTCGAGCCCGGCCCTGGGTACAAAAGGTAAAGCCTCAGCAGAAATGCTGAGGCTTTTTTTGTGTCTGTAAGTTTGGTGAATGCGATTTGTTGAATGGTTTTTCATTCCTGCTATTTCTCTAGCCTATTGTAAATTGCTGCTTTTTAAAGAAACTAATTATGAATCTAGCTGGTAAGTTGGTTGTGGCTGAAAAGGACTTATTATGGCATTATTGCATGCCAAATACATTTTTAGCCATGATAACAAATCGAACTTTGAGGTTCTCTAGCCTTTCGCATACAAATGACTCAATGGAATTGAAGTGGGGGTTGAATCTGTTTCAGGAGATTCTAAATGATCAAATGTATGAGTCATCTTTTATGGATTTTATTGAGTGCCGAATAATACCATGGCTAAATTCCAATGCTTTTTTAGGGATTTGCTTTTCGCGAAGAAAAGATCTTTTAAGCCAGTGGCGAGGTTATGCTGAAAATGGAAGTGGTTATGCAGTTGGGTTTAGTAAGAATGATTTAACTAGTCGGTTTAAAAGTTTTCCCAGTCTTGGCGTTTGCTATAGCAGGTCACAACAAAGAAAACGTCTTGAGGATATTTTATCCAGCCTAGAAAGGCGTTATGAGGATGAGCATGAGCGTGGGGTTTCAGAGCTAATCAGTCAATTAGGTTTTTGTATCGCTACATTTAAGAATAGTGCATTTAAGGAAGAAAAGGAATTTAGAATATTGATGGAGCTTAAAAGATTCAGTGATTTTATTTCTGGGCCTAGGTTAGTTCCAAAGGAGGGGCAATATAACTTTGATAGGCCTAAAAAAGTGCAATTTAGAATGTCGGGGGGTGTGCCGACTCCTTTTTATGATCATAGTTTTTTAGTCAAGAAACAACAGATGCCAATTCGTGAGGTTATGATTGGACCTAAAAATAGCTCCACCGAGGATGACGTTGCCACATTTTTATCCACTAATGACTTGTGGGGTATTGAAGTCAGCAAGTCAAAGGCTTCATACAGATGATAATCATTTGAGAGCATTTTAGAATGTATGGTGAGTTTAAATTTGGAAGATTTAAAAGTGTGTGAGAGATCAAAGACTTTTTTATTTCCACTTCCCTCATAGCCAAATTCTAATTTCCTCGTTTATATTTAAAGAGTCTTTTCAGCATCTTTGCTAGCCCTAATTATGAAGAAAGAAAAACAACTACGATACGATATTGCTTACTTGCGTATGGCGCGCGAGTGGGCAGAGCTTAGTCACTGCAAGAGAAGAAAAGTTGGCGCGCTGATTGTAAAGGATAGAATGATTATTTCTGATGGTTACAATGGAACGCCCAGTGGGTTTGAAAATTTTTGCGAAGACGATGAAGGGTATACCAAATGGTACGTGCTTCACGCAGAAGCGAATGCCATACTAAAGGTGGCGGGCTCAACACACAGTTGTACTGGCGCCACATTATATATTACCATGTCACCCTGCAAGGATTGTAGTAAGTTGGTGCATCAGGCAGGTATAAAAAGAGTGGTGTATGTGGAAGGCTATAAAGATGATAGTGGATTGAGATTTTTGGAAAAGGCCGGAGTGGAGGTTTTACATTTAGAGGATATAGATAGTGAAGTACAGTAGAATTATATTTCCCATATTTCTGAGTATCGCAATGCTTGCGGGTATTGTGATCGGTGTGTTTTTTGACTTTCCTGCAAAAAGCGTGGCACTTACTGAATCTACTCAAAGGGAAAATAAACTACGTCAAATACTTAATTACATTGATTTTGAATATGTGGATAACCTGAATACGGACAGTATTTTGGATGTCACCATTTCTGATCTTTTACGGAAGCTTGATCCGCACAGCGCCTATATTCCACAAGATCAGGTGGCGGCTACAGAAGAAACTATTAAGGGTAGTTTTGAAGGTATAGGTATTGAGTTTCGCATTTTTAAAGATACCCTTACGGTGATTAGGGCCATA
>JAUHWX010000024.1 GCA_030427285.1 Bacteroidia bacterium | reverse complement strand
TGAACGTGGAGCTTTGGTTTCTACAGGGCGTGCCACTTCTACCGTAATATCATGGTAGCTCTTGTCGCCATTAATTAGGGGTTCTCTTATGGGAGCTTCGTAATGCATGCGTCTACTTTATATTGTTTTAAGCTCTGTTTCTAACCTTAGTTTGATAAAATACTGATGGCTGTGTACCTACTTCTTCAAGTAAGTGATACATCCTTGGATCTTGCTTCAGCTTGAATATCTGGCTGCTCTTATCGTTAATATCACCAAAGGCAATAGCATCTGTATCACAAGCCTGCTGACAAGCCGTTTGTATGTCACCGTCTTTTACAGGATGACCTTCTTTCTTAGCTTCTAGCTTACCAAGCTGAATACGCTGGATACACAGTGAACATTTTTCCATCACACCTCGTGCTCGTACTGTCACATCAGGATTCAATACCATACGACCTAAATCGTCATTCATTGAATAGTTTACGTTGAATTGTTCCTGACTTCCATTGTTGTATTGGAACCAGTTAAATCTACGAACCTTATAAGGACAGTTGTTGGCACAGTAACGAGTACCAATACAACGGTTGTACGTCATATGGTTCAAACCTTCAGAACTGTGAGTGGTAGCAGCTACCGGACATACAGTTTCACAAGGTGCGTGATTACAATGCTGACACATAACAGGCTGGAAATATACATCAGGACTTTCTGATGGATGCTCCATCGCTGCAAACTTATCGATAGCGCTTACGCCTTCTTCATCAGCAACTTCTTCTGTCATATCACTGCTGTAGTAGCGGTCAATACGCAACCAGTGCATATCACGAGATTTACGCATCTCGTCCTTACCTACTACAGGTACGTTGTTTTCAGAATGACAAGCGATAACACATGCTCCGCAACCATTACATAGGTTCATGTCAATTGACATGTTCCACATATGGCCAGTTTCATGGTCAAAGTCATCCCAAAGGTTGGTTTCATCTGCGCTAAGTGGTCCTTTGAAAGTTTCAAACTGCGTTTTTTCATTCCACTCAGCTGGATTTCCATTAAGGAAGGTATCAAGATTGGTTTCATTAACAATCTTACGTCCCATCATAGTGTGAGCAAGCTGAATACAAGCAAACTCATGCTCACCTTCTGCTTTGCTAATTTCTACTGAAGTCGCATGAGATCCGTTAGCCATCAAAGCAAAAGCATTATGACCAACACCATCGGCAGCTTTTCCAGCACCATTTCTTCCGTATCCTACTGCAAGGCCTACAGTTCCTTGAGCTTGCCCTGGCTGAATAAACACAGGTACATTTTCAAGGGTGGTTCCGTTTACAGTAATATTTACTTTATTACCATTTACAGCACCGTTAGACACATGCCAGTTATTTACCTCTAGTGCTATTGCATCAGAAGCTGACATAGTCACAAAGTTATCCCAGCTCACACGGGTTACAGGATCAGGGAATTCCAACAACCAAGGGTTATTAGCAATCGTTCCGATACCCATACCAGTCATCTGGTAAAATTCCATCTCCATGCCGCTACCAGTTCCTTTGTTCAATCTACCAGCTATTGCTGAAAGATTTACAGAACCATCATCGGTGGTTTCAGTAGTTTCTTCTTCAGAAGAACCGAATAGGTTAGCGATGAATCCTTTTGACTCTCCTTCCTCAGCACCTTCGTTTACTACTTTAGAAGTAGAAACTAACACACCATCGTGAAGAGCTTTATTCCAATCAGAACCGGCAAGAATACCTGTGTTCCAATTAGAAGTCAAATAATCATAGTAAGAAGAAGAGTTGCCACTCCACTTAAGAAGGCAGTCTTCCATTTGTCTTGTTTTAAACAATGGACGGATAGTGGGCTGCATAATGCTGTACATTCCGTCAGCAGGCATGGCATCACCCCAACTTTCTAAGTTGTTATGCTTAGCCGCAACTATATTACAAAGCTTAGCCGTTTCGTCCATTTTTTCAGAGATGTACACTTTAGTAGCTACTTTCTCCATTCCGCTGGCAAGTTTAGCGTTACCACTAAGTACATACGCCACATTCAGGTTGTCAATAATAACAGCACCTACATTACCGCTATTCATATCAGCGATAAGTTGATCCATTGCTTTATCATCTCCCTTGCGGAAATAAGTTCTCTTTGAGTAATCTACAGTGTTACCACCATTACCCAAAAGGTTATTGATAGCGATGGTCATCGCCTCGATATCCGCATCATTTGTACCTGATACTACAAGACCATTTCTACCAGCCGCTTTCAATTCTTTAGCAGCAGCTTTAATTTCTGCGCTAAGTGAGGTTTTACCACCACTTACTGAACCACCCAACTCTGCATAAAGAGCAGTAAGAGCAGCGCCAATTTGTGAAGGCTTAATTTTATATCTCTTATCGGCACTACTACCGGTAAGTGTCATGTTTGTTTCAAATTGAATGTGGCGAGACATATTTTTGCCTGGTTTTCTGCGAGAAGCATAATCCGCAGATACACCTTGGCCAATCCAATCTCCAAGAAAGTCAGCACCAAAGCCTACAATCACATCCGCCTTAGCGAAATTGTACATCGGCAAAGCTCTCTTTCCAGTAGCTGCTGCTAAAGCATCAAGCTTTCCTGAGTATGAAAAACCATCATACTGCACATGCTTAAAGTTGCCTTGCTTAGCGCCAAATTCGTTGATTAATTTTTGAGCAGTAGGGCTCAAAACGGTAGAAGTAAGCATCACCACTTGCTTTCCAGAAGCATTAGCAGCATCAACACCTTTCTTTACGGCACCATCAACATCACTCCAGCTAGCTTCCTGGCCATCGATCATTGGAGCTTGCACACGGGTAGCGTCATACAAGTTTAGCACAGAAGCGTGCACACGAGCATTAGCACCACCGTTGATAGGAGCAAGTTTGTTGTTTTCAATTTTGATAGGACGACCTTCTCTGGTTTTCACCAATACAGAAGCGTAGTCATGTCCATCATAATAAGATGTAGCGTAGTAATTAGCTTCTCCGGGAATGATTTCCTCAGGAGCTACTACATAAGGAATGGACTCACTAATTGGAGATTCGCAAGCAGCCAAAGTAGCGGCAGCTGTAGAAAATCCAACATACTTAAGGAAATCACGTCTTGAAGTAGAAGATTCTCCTAACTTTTCCTCGTTACCGAGAAATTCGTCAGCAGCAAGTTCAGCCGGAAATTCGTTATTGCGAGCATTGTTCACAACTTCAGAATCCACCAACTCCTCTATTCCTTTCCAGTATTTCTTGTTTTCAGCCATTATAGTAGGGGAAAGATTTTTCTTTATTAATAGTGACATTTACCACACTCCAAACCTCCGATCATCTCTACGGTGATGTTAGCATCTTTACCGTACTTCTCTTTTAGTTTCTCATGCATCTCAGTGTAGTAATCGTTTGACTCTACTTTCACTTTAGTTTCGCGATGACAATTTACACACCATCCCATAGTAAGCGGAGAATACTGATAGACTTCTTCCATCTCTTCAATAGGACCGTGGCAAGTTTGACAATCAAGACCACCAGCAGTTACGTGCTGAGAGTGGTTAAAGTAAGAGAGATCGGGAAGATCATGAATACGCACCCATTTGATTGGCTTTTGCTCATAATCCTCAATGTAGCTTCCTGATTCAGGGTCAAAACCTACAGCTGCGTAAATTTTACTAATTTCTTCAGTTCCGGTATTCGGCCCTTCTTGAATATTCATGTGGCAGTTCATACACACATTGGCCGATGGAATATTTGACTCCATACTTTTACGAGCACCGTAGTGACAGTAGTTACAATCAATTTGATTATCTCCTGCGTGAAGCTTATGCGAAAATGCAATGGGCTGCTCAGGTTGATAATCTTGAGTAACAC
This sequence comes from Bacteroidia bacterium, assembly GCA_030427285.1. GTDB lineage: Bacteria > Bacteroidota > Bacteroidia > Flavobacteriales > Schleiferiaceae > Owenweeksia. The sequence goes on along the minus strand of JAUHWX010000024.1, from coordinate 18,755 downwards.
CCACCTTATTTAACGCCACAAATAATTGCTGAAGGAAGATTACCGCGATTACGATGGTAATCAAAGTCATGATTCTTGGATTCTTAAGAGCCGTGCGAGTAATGACATTCGCATCCTCCATAAGAGTAGTTTCCGGCTGACCTTGAACTTGCTTTAGCGTATTTTTAACGCGAACCATTAAAATGATCAACAAAAACAAGATAACTCCGAGCGCCACAAGGAACATGGTGTTATCATCCTCAACCTCAGCGGGAGCCGGAGCATCAGTAGAAACTACTTTCTCTTCCGGAACATCAGCAGTGTATGCCAAAATATCATCAATATCCTGATCAGAAAGGTTAGGAAAAGCACTCATTACAGAACCGTTGTACTCTTCAAAAATGGCGATAGCGTCAGCATCACCACTAGCTCTTAAAGCAGCATTGTCCTTAATCCACTTATGTAGCCACTCAGCATCTCTTTTTTCGGTAATTCCAGCCAATGCCGGCCCGATCAATTTCTTGTCCAATTTGTGGCATGCGGCACAATTCGCATTAAACAGTGCTTTACCATTTTTAACATCCTGAGCGGTTGTAAAAGTGGCAGTTAGCACTAAAATTAATGATAGGAAAATGTGCGAAATTCGGTCAGTAAAACGTTTTTTCATTATCTGTTGCCTAAATATAGCCTGTCGTTCTAAGGCCGCAAATTTAAGATATAAAGCCGTTTTTAATATACCCCATGTTAAAGGTTTAAAATTTATAATGGTTCTAAATAAAATAGAGCGCCATATCAGCCATTGAATAAAAGCTATAGCTTTGCTTTTTAATTAGATAAATCATGCTATCCAAAACTTCAGCAACAATTATCCTTGTTTCATTTTGTGCAATTTGTCAATCGCAGGTAAATGATTCGACTAAAGGCTCGTTACGAATTATACCCGAGAATGGAATAACATCTCTTCAACAACAATATTTAGAGCAGAATAAGGAAGATGGCACTCTAATGGGGTTTCGCGTTCAGGTTTATAATGGGAACAAAACAGAAACTTTTAAAAAGCGATCAGAATTTGTTTCAGCTTTTCCAGATGTCCCCGTCTATAGTGTATATGAAGCGCCAGAGTACAAAATCCAGGCAGGTGATTTTAGAACTCGTTTAGAAGCTGAGAAATTTTTGTCAGAGCTACATAAAAAAATGGGTACCGGCTTGATATTAAAAACACGAATCAATCCTCCGATGCTAAAGCGCGAGCAACGCAGTGCCAAATAAAAAAAGGTGCCCTACATTTAAGTAGGACACCTAATCTTCATTTTAAATTCAATGTATTAATTCTTAAGAATTCTTTGAACATCTCTGTACTCACCAGCTTCTAACTTCAATAGATAAACTCCATTGGCGAATTCAGACAAATTCAATTCCATTATGGATACTTCACCCAGTGTAATATCTTTTGTATACAACACTTTTCCATTCAAATCACTCAACACCAATTTTCCTTTTGCCTGAGATTGAATTGCCGGCATGGCAACCATTACACTTGAGGATGTTGGGTTAGGATAGATTTGTACCGGAGTATGCTCAGCATCGACCACTGCATTGGTAGATCGTGTATTGCGTTCAGAACCTTTGTAGAGCACTGTAGAGCCTCCCTTAGAAATATCCATTCGGAAGGAGAAGCCTCCTTTATCCGCTGGCCTGCGATTGCGCAAAACCACGGTAAGGTCATTCATTCCAGTAACAAGCACGCTATCTAAATCCGCGCCTGAAACATAATCAAACATATCTCCTCCCATATGCCCATTATCAGTGGTACCATCAGATTTAAATAACACATCATGATAAGGACCCGAAAAATGAGTTATTCCCACTATATCGTCTTCTCTCGCCAACAAATGTCCATTAATATATATTTCCACATTATCGTCAAAATAGGATCTAAAGCGAGCATCAACATCTTTATGATCACTCACCATAAATGATTTGCGATAGTATGTTGTGTAGCTTGGAGCTTTAATTACATAAGAGCCCGGAACACTATAGATAGCAAACCACGGATATGGCTGACCAATTTCGACTGGCAATATAAATGTAGAATCATGTGGTAATGAAGGCACTCCTACCCAAGGAAATGTATTCGAACCTGGTATAGTAGTCACTGTACTCTTCCACCAGCTGCTATCAGAAACACAGCTGTCAACGGGAACTCCAAGCATTGGTGGATCTCCAGGACAGTCAGCCCAAACATCCAGCATAAATGAGAACCCTCCTTTATTTGCAGCGCCTTTTAGATTTCTTAAGGCCACTACCACTTCATTTACCCCTACCACGAATATAGTATCAAGCGAGGCACTAGCCGCATAGTCGAACATTTGGTTTCCTGAGTAACCATTTGTAACGCCCCCACCTGAATGGTATTTAACATCATGTGGAACACCAGACCAATTTGCTAACTCTACATTTTCTTCCCTAACCAAGAGATGTCCATTGACATATACCTCAGCACCATCATCCATATACATCCTAATTCTTGCTTGAAGATCTACTGTACTGGTTAAGGTAATCTTCTTCCTGTAGAAACTCACATTATTATCTGCTTTGATGGCTTCTGTACTATCTAAAACTGGAATTCCTCCCCATGGGTATGGTTGACCTACCATTGCCATTAAAGTGTAAGTACTATCATCCGGAAGAGATAAGGCTCCAAACCAATCACCTCCCCAATCACTTGGCTCTTTTTCTGTACTTAGCTCCCATGTACTATCCGAGGGGCAGTGTAATTCTACGGCAACGCATGCTGTATCCGGTGGTATTATGCTATCAGATTTAACAGTTATTACAAAAGTTTGCATCGCTGTACCATTGTCATGATGGAAAACATCATGTGCTTCTAAGAAAATTGCATGCAACCCTAAATCTGCAGCGGTTGGCGTTCCACAAAGTGAACCACGACCATTTCCACTATCTATGAAGGTTAGCCAGCTGGGCAGCCCAAAGCCAAACAAATCTAAACTATCACCATTAGCAGTATCTTTGTCTGATACTTCAATAGCGTAGCAATATGTACTATCCACGTACACGCAAGTGTCTGGCACCGAAACAAATTCAGGTGCGGCATTAACTAATATTGACACTTCATGCTCGGTTACGTCTCCTAACCCATCTTTTGCAGTAAAAAACACATGTTTATGTCCCCATACGGAAGCATCAGTTTCCCAATAGAACATTCCTGAGGTAGGGTTTGCCCATGGTGTTGGTACCGGAAAGGAAGCCCCTGGGTATAGCGGTATTTTTCCGCCTCCCATTGCTTTTCCTTCAACTTTAAATATCTGAACCGAATCAGATGGATCTGGGTCAAAAGCTTCTACAGGAAAATGTATGGTATCACCACATTCGTAATACATGTGTACTCCCTCTGGTGGAGTAGGTGGTACGGCAAAAATTGGTTTTAAACTTACCACAATACAAACCGATGTACTTGTGGAAACCCCTGAAGTATCCTCTGCAGTAAAACTAATTATGGTAGTCCCAATATCTGCGGTATCTGGATACCAGCAAAACACTACGCTATCTGGATTTCCTCCAGATGTTGGCAAGGGTGGTGTAAGAATCGCAGCCGGGGGCAAACCTACAGCACTTATAAAAACTGAATCTCCTGCATCTGGATCAAAAGCCTTCACTGTAAACTTAACGGTATCCCCGGGCAAAACTTCATAACATGAGGCAGGCGAAGGCGTAACGGCAAAATCAAACTCGGGAGGTGTAGAGGAATCTACAATTTCAATAAGAAAGTCCGCCATGGTGCTAGCACCAGCCGTATCCTCAATATATACAAATGCATTATACAAGTCTCCAGTGCTTTTGCCTACTGTGCTAAAACTTGCCATTCCTCCTCCTGTGATTGAGAATCCAGTCGGATTAGAGCTAGAGAGATCGCCCGCCTCTGCAGGTGTAGCTAAGCGATAAGAAAGTGGGTCACCATTTGGATCTGATGCTGCCACCATAAAAGTATTTACCGCTATTCCATTCGGCAACTTCACTATAGGAACCTGGGTACTTACCGGTGAATCATTTCCTTTGACACAAGGTGTAACAATCGACTCACTTCTAAATCCATCGCTCGCATTATTTACCAGCGAAGTTATTCGACAACAACTGCCGTAAGACAACATATAATGAGCGGTATCAGAAGGCAAGGTTAAGGTACCTTTCCACTCGCCAAACAGCCAATCATCTACAACATTGTATGTACTTACTGTAAGTATAATAGAAGCAGAAGCTCCTCCTCCAGGAGCACCAAACATGGGTGAAGCGAAAAGTGTTCCTGTTGATGGCATAGGTGCCCATCCCCAGCTGGTTCTCCAAGCTTGCTTTACGGTAACTTCAATAGCACAAGAACCTGGTGCAGCTCCCGGCACTCTTTTCCAGCTAATTGTACCATATCGGTAATGACTAGCAGATGCGCTTCCTGCAAAGAGGAAAAAGATCATTAAAATTAGGGATGCTGTTTTCCACAGCTTCCATCGAGGAGTCGGACTGACCCCGTTTGGGTAATGTGTATTCATAAGTTAAGGTTTTAAATTTTTAGGATTCTGAAATTAGTGAAATTTAAGATTAACAACTAATAAATCAAGCTGAAATTCAGTATACTGACAAAATAAAACACCGAAATACCATTATCATTGATTGATTAGCATTTCGGTAAAAACCAAAAAAGCCCCCATAAATGGGGGCTTAAAAAACTATTCTGATCCAAAAAAAACTACAAGGTCTTCTTTACTTCCACCTCTTCAAATCCTTCAATGTTATCGCCAACTTTGATATCATTAAAATTCTGAATGTTAAGACCACACTCATAGCCTTTACTTACTTCTTTAACATCGTCTTTATAACGTTTCAATGAACCGAGCACACCGGTATATACCACTACTCCATCTCTAATAATACGAACCTTGGTGTTTCTGTGAATTGTTCCATCCAACACATAACATCCTGCAATGGTTCCTACCTTCGATATCTTGAAAGTTTCGCGGATTTCGAGGTTACATACAATCTTCTCTTTCACATCAGGAGAGAGCATTCCTTCCATTGCATCTCTGATTTCGTTAATCGCATCATAAATGATAGAGTACAAGCGAATATCTACCTGTTCTTTCTCAGCCAACTTACGTGCACTTGCTGAAGGACGAACCTGGAATCCAACAATTATTGCATCAGACGCTGTTGCCAGTAGTATATCAGATTCTGAAATCTGACCAACGGCTTTGTGTATAATGTTTACCTGAATTTCATCAGTACTCAATTTTTGTAAAGAGTCAGACAGCGCTTCAATAGAACCATCGACATCACCTTTTACAATCACATTCAGCTCTTGGAAGTCTCCAATAGCCAAACGTCTTCCAATTTCCTCAAGGGTAAGATTTTTCTGAGACCTTGCACTTTGCTCACGCTGTAGTTGTGTGCGTTTGCTGGCAATAGATTTAGCTTCACGCTCATCATCCATCACTACAAATTTATCACCCGCCTGTGGAGCTCCATCCAGTCCAAGCACGCTTACTGGCCTTGCTGGACCTGCTTCTTGAACGCGATGTCCGCGCTCATCAAGCATTGCACGAACCTTTCCACTGTATTGTCCTGCCAGAATATAATCACCAATTTTCAATGTTCCATTCTGTACCAAAATCGTAGACAGGTAACCTCTACCTTTATCCAGTGAGGCTTCAACTACACTACCCGCTGCATTACGATCAGCATTAGCCTTAAGATCCAGTAATTCTGATTCAAGCAATACTTTTTCAAGAAGCTCGTTTACACCCTGTCCAGTCTTTGCCGAAATATCTTGTGACTGTATCTTTCCTCCCCAATCTTCTACCAAAAGGTTCATTTGGGCAAGGGTTTCTTTTACCTTTTCTGGATTAGCTCCTGGTCGGTCTATCTTATTTATTGCAAAAATAATAGGAACGCCAGCCGCTTGTGCATGGCTAATGGCCTCCTTAGTTTGCGGCATCACATCGTCATCAGCAGCAATTACGATTATTGCAATATCCGTAACCTGAGCACCACGCGCACGCATGGCTGTAAACGCCTCGTGACCTGGAGTATCCAAGAAGGTCATCATACCGCCTTGCTCTAGCTCAACGGAATAAGCTCCGATGTGCTGTGTAATACCTCCAGATTCGCCAGCAATAACATTTGCCTTACGGACGTAATCCAGTAGTGATGTTTTACCATGATCTACGTGACCCATTACGGTCACAATAGGAGCGCGAGGTGAAAGATCTTCTTCCGCATCCTCTTCTTCTTCCATGGCTTCAGTTACATCGGCACTCACGAATTCTACTCCGTAGCCAAATTCCTCAGCTACGATTTGAAGGGTTTCCCCATCCAAACGCTGGTTCATTGTTACCATCATACCAAGAGACATGCATGCTGATATAATTTCGTTAACCGAAACATCCATCATATTAGCAAGCTCACTTACTGTAACAAATTCTGTTACCTGAATTGTCTTGCTATCCTCTTCGCGTTGTAATTCGTCAAGAGCATCTTGTTCTCTCCTTTCCTGACGTTTTTCACGTCTCATCTTGGCAGACTTGGATTTCTTACCACCACCGGTAAGCTTCTCTAATGTCTCCTTGATTTGTTTTTGTACTTCTTCTTCCGTTAGCTCACGTTTAGGCTCATTTCTGCGGCCTCCGCCCGAACCTCTATTGCCACCTTTCTTAAACTGACCGGGTCTATTAGCTCCTCCCGCACCAGAAGCCCCAGCTCCCTGAGTAGGATTGGTGCGAATTCTCTTACGTTTTGGTTTTGCTTTATTATCCCCTTTCTTATCAGTACTACTTGCAACCTTCTTTTTAGGTTTAGCAAATTTTGAGAGGTCTACTTTCTCACCTGTAAACTTAGGACCGCTAAGTTTGGTATACTGAGTTTTTAAGGCATCAACTGTCCTCTCATTGCCTTCATCATCAGTTATCCTTTCAGCAGGTTTGTCACTGCTCTTTGCATCTTCTTTTAGCTCAGCTTTGACCTCTTCTTTAACCTCAACCTCTGGTTTTTTAACTTCTTGAGTTGATTCCTTTTTCGGCTCAGCCTTATCTTCTTTAGCTTCTGTAGGTTTCTCTTCCTTCTCAGCTTTTGGCTCAACTTCCTCCTTAGTTTTAGAAACTTTAGCGGCTTCTATTACTTCCGGATCTGGTTTCTTTTCTTTTTCAGTAGCTGATTTCTTCTTTACCTCTTCTACAGCTTCCTTATCTGGCTTTGCCTCGTCCTTCTTAGTCTCTTCTGCCTCTTTTGAAGTTTCAGATACCGGCTTTTCTTCAGGAACCTCTTTTAATTCCTCAGCTTTTACCGGCTCTGGCTTAACTTCAGTCTTTTTTACTTCAGCTTCGGGCGCAGGTTTTTCAGTAGCCTTTGTTGGTTTATCAAGATCAATCTTGCCTACCATTTTCGGACCACTCAATGAAGAGCGTGCTTTAATCACTTCATCTGCAGGTTTGGATTCTTCATCCTTCCCTTCCAATTCAGCCTTAAGCTTCTCTTTCTCTTCTTTCTTCTGCTGGCTTACCTTCTCAGATTGCTCCTTTTTAGCCATATCCGGAGCGAACTTATCCAAAGCCAATTGGATAAACTGCCCGTCTATCCTTGAGGTTGGACGAAGTTTTTCTTCTACTCCATTGCTTTGAAGGAATTCAATAAGGGTTGCCACACCCGTATTACACTCTTTCGCCAGTTGACTAAGTCTCAAAGACTTTTCTGCCATGTATTCTAATCTAATTTATTCTTCAAATTCTGACCTCAATATACTGCGCACTTCCTCTATGGTCTCCTGCTCAAGGTCAGTGCGGGATACCAATTCCTCCACGGTAAGATCTAGTACACTCTTGGCTGTATCACAGCCTTTTGCTTTCAATTCCTGAATGATCCAAGCTTCTATTTCGTCAGAGAACTCAGTCAACTCAACATCTTCGTCTTCATCAACATCTCGGTAAACATCAATTTCGTAACCAGTAAGTCTACCGGCTAATTTGATATTCAAACCTCGTTTTCCAATTGCCAAAGAAACTTGATCCGGCTTTAAGAAAACCTCTACTTTGCCATTCTCCTCATCAATATTGAGGGTAGTGATTTTTGCAGGGCTCAAAGCACGTTGTATATATAAGGATGTATTACTCGTGTAATTAATTACATCAATATTTTCATTTCCAAGTTCACGAACGATTCCATGAATTCGGCTTCCTTTCATACCAACGCAAGCTCCTACAGGGTCTATACGATCATCATAAGACTCAACAGCCACTTTCGCTTTTTCACCAGGCTCTCTCACCACATTTTTTACAATGATAAGACCATCAAATACTTCTGGAATCTCTTGTTCAAATAGTTTTTCCAAAAACTTTTCGCTGGTACGTGATAAAATAACTACAGGCTTATTCCCTCTAAGGTCAACATTTTTTACAACGGCTCGCACAGTATCACCCTTGCGATAGAAGTCACTCGGTATTTGCTGATCTTTTGGAAGAACCAGCTCATTTTGGTCATCATCATAAATAATAACCGCACGAGGACGCACATGATGAACCTCTCCTGTCATTATCTCACCTTCCAGGTCCTTGTATTTCTTGTATATAATGCTGTTATCATGCTCTTGTACTTTTTGCACAAGGTTCTGACGAAATGCCAAAATAAATCTTCTTCCCTGATCGATAAGTTTCAGTTCTTCAGACACTTCTTCACCCACTTCATAGTCGGGTTCAATTTTCAATGCCTCCGTAAGCTCAATTTCAAGGTTATCATCCTCCACAAAGCCATCTGCAACGATGGTTCTATTTCTCCAAATTTCCAGGTCACCTTTATCCGGATTTACAATGATGTCAAAGTTTTCGTCATCACCATATTTCTTCTTCAATTGATTACGCAATGCGTCTTCAATAATAGCCATCAGGGTTACCCTGTCTATATTTTTCTCTTCCTTAAAATCAGAAAAACTCTCAATTATAGCCTGATTTTCCATTTTACTGTTGATTAAAATCTAATTTCTAATCGTGTTTCTTTAATTCTTTCTAACTCAATACTCTCTTCGCGAACTACTGTTTGCTTCCCTTTACCCACTTCCTTTGGCACGCGCTCCTTCCATGTTAATGTAAGAACCTTACCATCATAAGCAGCCAAATCTCCTTCATACTCCTTTCCATCTTTTAATGTCACCTTCACCAATCGACCAACATTCATGGAGTATTGCTCTTCTACCACAAATGGATGCCCTATACCTGGTGATGATACCTCCAACGCAAAATCAACCTCCTCTCTGTCTAAATTATGCTCAATACCTCTACTGATAGCGGTTAATTTTTCAAGCGTAATACCATCAGGATGATCAGCCAAAACCTTTATTCTACTATCCGAACCGATTGAAAGCTCCACCAAAAAAGCTCCTTGCTCTTTGATAGCAGCATTTGTCAATTCCTTTACTTTTTCTGTATCAATCATTTGGCGCTAATAAAAGAGGGGACTTTTGGTCCCCTCTCTTTGAGAGCGCAAATATAAACATTATTATTAAGTCAGCCATCCTTTTAATAATCCAACATTTTTAAGACCAGATTTTTAACACCTACTGTTGCTTTTTCGCGAATATGACAGACCTTGTTATACCTTGCTAAATTCACCTCACTGGGGTCTATCACAAACACAGCAACTCCCGGGGCCACTTCGCCAACAAGGCCTGCAGCCGGATAAACTGAAAGTGACGTACCAACTACAATTAAAACATCTGACTTCCTAACGATACTTAAGGCTTCTTCCATAAGCGGGACTTCTTCTCCGAACCAAACCACATGGGGCCTAAGGACACCGCCCAGGTCACACTTGTCTTCCATTGATAGCTCCCATCCATCTACCTCATAAACAAGCCGACTATCAAGAGTACTTCGGCACTTTCGCAATTCTCCATGTAAATGAATCACATTACGGGAACCGGCTCTTTCATGCAAATCATCCACATTTTGTGTTATTATACATACCTCAAACTGATCTTCCAGCCTTGCTAAATACTCATGTGCCAAGTTAGGACTCACCCCTAGCATTTGCTTTCTTCGAGCATTATAAAAACCCTGCACCATCTCTGGATTTTTTAACCAAGCTTCTGGCGTAGCCACTTCATGCACGTTGTACTCTTCCCACAATCCATCATTATCTCTAAATGTTGCCAACCCACTTTCCTGACTAACGCCCGCTCCACTCAATACCACAATGCGACTCTTTGCATTGAAATTTCTCAAATATGGAAATACTTGATTCTTCATCTTTTATAATTTTTTCGTCTTCAAAAGCTGCTATTCATCTAATTTACCACAACTTCCGCTCTCTTATACTTATATTCGCCCCGCACTTTCCCGTTTGGTTTATAAATTGCGGGCACTAAAACACATTGTTCTCACCAAGATGACTGAAAAAGTGAAAATATTAATTGTAGATGACGAGCCTCTAATAAGAGATGCTTTAGCTTTCAAGCTTACGAAAGAAGGCTATATGGTAGATACTGCAGAAGATGGCGAAAAGGCAATTGAGAAAATTGACGAAATCCAATACGACATTATTATTTCTGATGTAATGATGCCGTTTATAAGTGGTTTTGAACTTCTCAAAATCTTGAAAGAAAGAGGCTCTCATGCCCCGGTTCTATTGCTCACATCTTTAAATTCAGAGAACGCTGTATTAAAAGCTTTTGAACTTGGTGCTGACGACTACATGACAAAGCCTTTCAGCCCAAAAGAGCTTTCATCCCGAATAAAAAAATTACTGAAAAAAGGTGAATCTTGATACTTACTAAGGTTCATCTTTTTTAAAAGTATACCAACCAAGCCTTCGGATGCTTGTGACTAATGTCATCAAATCCATTTTGAGCCTCAGACAAACTTGAGTAGCTATTGTATACCACTCTATAGGTATCCAGGTATTCAACATATTTTACAGTAGCGCCATTTCCAATGGAGGCAACTATTGACTCTGCCCTTTCCTTGCTAGGAACACTTGCCACCACCAAACGCCAAGCCTTTTGATCAGTTGTTCCGATTGGCTCAAGTGCATTTGCTTTATACCCACTGGTATCTAAATCGGTTTCATCAAGAGGAAGCGTAACCACCACTTCAGCAGAATCCATCTCAATCGGAGCTTCTTCCTCTACTCTTTTATCTTTGCTAAATAAATCATAAGGCATATACTCCTCCGAAAAAAGGGCTATCATTGCCAGCACCAATAAGGCAGCTAAATATGGCCATGCTTTTATCGCTCGCTTACTCATAATCAATAATTCTATTGGAGTCTATGGTTTATGTTCACTCGTGGTTTTGGCATTCCTCTGCATATTTACGCATTTTCCCAAACTTAGACACTCCAATGACGACTTCCAACAATTTGTCATGTTAAATCTTCGAACAAATCTGGGTCAGACCATAAAAACCATCTCAAAACATCCTGTTTTTTACTACATAAGAATTCCTGGCGCTTTTAACTATCCATTAACCTGTTGAGGCTACAAATTTTTCTATTTTAGCCCGCAATTTATAAGCTGTGAGTAACTTACCCGATAAATTTACACGTAGACGACTGCGCTCGTCATATATCTCTGTTGTAGTCAGTATTTCGCTTGTACTATTTGTACTTGGCCTTTTTGGTCTTTTGGTAATTAACGCCAAAGGAATTGCCAATGAGGTGAGAGAAAACTTTGCCATTACGATTCTTATAAACAATGAAGCGCCAGAGGTAGAGGTAAGACAGTTTCAAAAAAGCCTTGAACTTACACCTTACGTAAAATCCACTGAGTTTATTTCTAAAGAAGAGGCTGCAGCTGAACTCAAGGAAGATTTAGATGAAGATTTTATGGACTTTTTAGGCTATAACCCTTTGCTAAACAGCATCGAAGTTCGCCTAAAAGCTGATTATGTAAATGAGGAACAGCTCAGCTACCTGGAAAAGGAGTACAGCAAGAAAGATTTCGTGAATGAAGTAGTATATGACAAACCACTTATACAAATGATGAACGAAAACATTGAGAGAATTGGTTTCTTTTTAATAGCAGGTTCCATATTATTGTCATTAGTGGCTATTGCGCTCATCAACAGTTCAATTCGCTTAAGCATTTACTCACGCAGATTTTTAATTAAAACCATGCAACTTGTGGGTGCTACAAAATCTTTCATCCGAAAGCCCTTCATATGGAGAAGCTTACGCCATGGTATTTTAGGCGGCTTGGTAGCACTGGCCTTTCTTACCTTATTAATTTATTATGTTAGCATTAATGTACCAGGATTTACCGAATTACAAAACCCTCTTAAGCTCGCTATGCTCTATGCTGCAGTGCTGCTATTAGGAATTCTAATCTCAATGTCCTGCACATTCTTTGCCTTAAGAAAATATTTAAAACTTACTACAGATCAATTATACTACTGATATGGAAAATCAAACATTTGTGTTCGGACAGAAGAATTACATGATGCTAATTGGCGGAATGGTGCTGATGGTAATCGGTTACATATTGATGAGCGGTGGTGGTAGCGAAGACCCCAATGTGTTTAATCCTGAAATCTTCTCCTTTACAAGAATTGTTTTAGCTCCTATTTTTATCTTAGCCGGCCTTTTGCTTGAGGTTTTCGCGATAATGATAAAAGGAAAATAATAACTAATGGGTAGATTAGAAGCCTTATTCCTTGGGATAATCCAAGGTCTTACCGAGTTTTTACCAGTAAGTAGTAGTGGCCATTTGGAACTAGCCAAAGCAGTTTTTGGTGACGATAGTTTGCCCGAAGAAAGTTTACTATTTACCGTAGTGGTGCACTTTGCGACAGCACTTGCCACTATGATTGTTTTTCGTCACGATATTGCCGCGATTGTTAGAGGTCTGTTTGAATTCAAAAACAATGAGCAAAGAACAATGAGTATTAGTATTGTTCTTTCTATGATACCAGCAGCTGTAGTTGGGGTGTTTTTCAACGATTTTATTGAATCTTTATTTAGCGGACAAGTATTGCTGGTAGGTTCAATGCTTATTATAACCGGTGTATTGCTAATTTTTGCCAACAATGCCAAGTCTGGTGAACATAAAATAAACTATCCACGTGCGCTCATTATAGGAGTAGCTCAGGCTATTGCTATACTCCCAGGTATTAGCCGAAGCGGGGCCACTATTTCCACCAGTATTCTTTTGGGGATGGACAAAGAGCGTGCAGCCAGATTTTCCTTTCTAATGGTTGTTCCCTTGATTTTTGGAAAAATGGCAAAAGACATTCTTGATGGAGCATTTAACGTAGAATACATTCAACCCATGCACCTTATGCTCGGTTTTGGTGGTGCATTCATAACAGGGCTTTGGGCTTGTGCATGGATGCTTGACATCGTGAAACGTGCCAGTCTCAACTATTTTGCACTGTACTGCTTCATAATTGGTTTTCTTGCTATCCTTTCAACTTTTGCCTTTGAATACTACCTCCCAGTCTTCTGGTAACTTTCAAGATGGCAGGGTTCTACTCATTGACAAGCCCTTAAACTGGACCTCTTTTGACGTTGTCAACAAGATAAGGTATGCCATAAAAAAACGTTTTCAGCTAAAGAAAATAAAGGTTGGCCACGCTGGCACCTTAGACCCCTTAGCAACAGGCCTTCTCATTATTTGTACAGGTAAATTTACCAAGCAAATAAATGACTATATGGGTCAGGAAAAGGAATATACTGGTATCATTCGCCTAGGCGAAACTACCCCTAGCTATGATTTGGAAACTGAAGTAAATGAAACCTTCCCAACCGATCACATTACTAAAGAAGCCATTCGCAAAGCCACCGAAAACTTCATTGGAGATATTGAGCAGGTTCCACCACTTTTTTCTGCTATTAAAAAAGATGGAGAACGCGCCTATGAGCTTGCCCGTAAGGGTGAAGATGTAAAGCTAAAGGCCCGCACTGTACATGTTCGTGAATTTGAAATCACTGATATTGATGGACAGGATATTCATTTTAGAGTAAGTTGCAGCAAAGGCACATACATCCGCAGCTTGGCTCATGACTTTGGAATTGCCCTAAACTCAGGTGCTCACCTGACATCCTTGCGAAGAACCCGCATTGGTGATTCCAAAATTGAAGATGCTACAGATGTTTTGGAGTTTGTAAACTCTATTCTCCCTACTACCTAGTCGGTATACTTACTGTTCCAAAGGTTGGAGTTGAAGTCTTTCACTCGACTAAAGCCATATAATACGGTAAGTGAAGAAAATCCAAAGAGCAGATAAAAAAAACAGAATACACGTACAATAGCATTTGATTGCCCGCCCAAAAGACTATCAGGAATACAAATTGCCAAAAGTGCCGCCAAACCTGCCACACAAATCAAAATACTCTTAAAACTTCTAAAAGGGTAGACTAAAAACTTGCGAAATAAACTAAGCTCACCACCCCATTGGTGAATTAAATAAAAATTACCCTTTCCCAAATTTAGAAAGAGAAGTGGATCCCTATCTTTTCGCTGTAAATTAAACATAGGAGCGGGTGCCAAAATTTTGAAATCTGTAAGCTCAATATCCTGATCGCGTTGAATTTTTTTTATTTCTGAAATTGCTTCATATGGGATTTCATTTCTGAAAAATGACGCGTCTAAAAAGCGCAAGCGATAAACAACGCATAGCTTTTTTATGTCGTCAATGTGGTACATGCGATCTTCATCAAGCGTACTTAAGTCATAGTGCTTATACACCCCTTCATCAAATATATTGGCTAAAACTTTCTCATCCATTTCGTCATCTTTGGCAAGCACTTGCTTAAAAACACCCAGCATGTCAGGCTCACCATTGATTTCCCTTCGCTTTTTCTTTGCGGCCAATTCCTCTTGTAAATCCACCCCGGTCCAACTCATTTTCAATTCTTTAAAAGTGTTTGTTTAAAAGTAATAATAATGTGTGAAATTTGCGCCCTCAGTACAAACCGCAGTTAAGATGAATATTGAAGAAATAAGACAGTACTGCCTCTGTAAGAAGGGCGCTACAGAAGGGCTGCCCTTTGGCCCAAATACGCTTGTTTTTAAAGTTATGAATAAGATGTTTGCCTTAGTGCCTTTAGAAGCTACACCTGCTTCAGTCAATTTAAAATGTGATCCTGAACTAGCTCTGGAACTGAGAGCGCAATATCCTGCTGTACAACCTGGCTACCACATGAATAAACAGCACTGGAATACTGTAAGTGTAGACGGTTCATTTGGTGATGCTCAGCTGCGCGAATGGATTGACAATAGCTACAGCTTGATTGTGGCAAGCCTAAAAAAAGCTGACCAAGAAAAACTTAAAACTTTATGAAAAGCCTAATTAAATATTTCCTTCAAGGTCTACTTTATGTGGTTCCTATTACGGTTACGCTCTACGTAATTTACGAAGCTTTTGTGATGATTGACGGCCTTATACCCATCCAAATTCCTGGACTAGGTTTACTAATTGTTGTCATATTTATTACAGTAATGGGTGTTGTTGGCCGACATTTGATTTCTGATAAAATTGGAGAAGTACTTGAAGGCACATTAAAACGGGCACCTCTTATCAATTTGATATATACTGCTGTAAAAGATTTGTTAAATGCATTTGTTGGAGACAAAAAAAGCTTCAAAAAACCAGTGGTAGTGAAGCTTTTCGAAAATTCTGAAGTAAGGAGATTAGGGTTTATCACCAATGAAAACTTTAGAGATTTGACTGCGTCAAACGATTTGATTACAGTCTACCTACCTCATTCGTACAACATTTCAGGAAATGTATTTCTAGTGCCTGCCAGCTATGTGGAGCCATTAAATGTAAATCCATCCGACCTAATGAAATACACTGTGAGTGGAGGTGTAACTGAGGTAGAACGTGCAGTACACGATGATTTCCAACCCTAATTACCTTTTAGAGCGTCCGTCACCTAAACTAAAAAGCATCGCATTTACTATTGATAGGACTAAACTAAAAAGTAGTGCCCACCAAAAACTGGCTACAAAAAAGCCACCGATAAGTGATGCGGCAGCCATAATAATTAGCGCATTGATCACAAAAAGAAAAAGACCAAAAGTGACCAATGTAGCTGGTAACGTGAGAAAAATAAGGATTGGCTTGAGGGTAGCATTGAAAACAGCCAGCACCAAGGCAACAATAATTGCTGTGCCAAAACCACTCAAAACAACCGAGTCTCCAAGTATCCAAGCGGTAATAAAAACACTAAGTGTGTTTACAATCAATTTTATAACAAGTGAATTCATACTAAAATTTGCAAATTGCAGTCTTTAAATTAAAATCAATAATGAAAATTAAAACCTTTTTGTTTGCAGCCGGGGTAAGTTCCCTTTTATTTTCATGCAATAATCAACAAACCGTGGAAGAGAAAGCCGAAGAACATGCTCACACGCATAATGTAGAAGATGTACATACCTATGCCAAACCAGAAGAAGCAGTGGTAACACACCTCAACTGGGATGCCGATGTAAACTTTGACACCAAAACCATAAGTGCTACAGCTACCTGGGATATCAAAACTTCAGAGGAGGCAAAGCAAATCACCTTTGACATTTTTGACCTTAATGTTTCTAAGGTAACCGTAGATGGTGCTGAAGCTAAATTTACTGTTGGCGATTTTGATGAAAATATGGGAAGTCCGCTTACTATCGACATCAGCCCAGAAGCTAAAAAAGTTGCTATTACCTATACCACCGGTGACAATGCTCGCGCCCTACAATGGTTAGATGCTGAGCAAACTGCCGGAAAAGAAAAGCCTTTCCTTTTTACTCAGTCACAAGCTATTTTGGCAAGAAGCTGGGTACCTACCCAAGATGGCCCGGGCATCCGTTTTACTTATGATGCCAAGGTAAAAGTACCTTCAGACATGATTGCGCTAATGAGTGCTGACAACCCAAAAGAGCGCAACGAAACCGGAGAGTATACTTTCAAAATGCCACAGCCAATTCCATCTTACTTGCTTGCAATGGCAGTGGGTGATGTACAGTTTAAAGCCATCAGCGACCGTACCGGAGTATATGCTGAAGAAAGTCTGCTTGACACTTCCGTTTACGAATTCTCTGACCTTGAAAACATGGTGCAGGCAGCTGAAGGATTATATGGCCCATACGCTTGGGGTCAGTATGACATTATTGTTCTTCCACCCTCTTTCCCTTTTGGGGGAATGGAAAACCCACGCCTAACTTTTGCTACGCCTACTATTTTGGCAGGAGACAAATCATTGGTAAGCCTTGTGGCACACGAGCTGGCACACAGCTGGAGTGGAAACCTGGTAACCAACGCTACCTGGGACGACTTCTGGCTGAACGAAGGTTTTACGGTATACTTTGAGCATCGCATTATGGAAGAAGTGTATGGCAAAGATTACTCAGAAATGTTGGCCAGCCTTACCCGTCAAGAGCTTATTGAGGCTGCACACGATATGATGGAAACTGCTCCAAATGACACCAAGTTAAAGCTTGACCTTGAAGGCCGTAACCCGGATGATGGTGTTACCTCTATACCTTACAACAAAGGATATTTTATGCTTCGCTTGATTGAAGAAAAAGTAGGACGTGAAAAGTTTGATGCTTTCCTTAAAAACTACTTTGAGACGAACAAGTTTAGCGTAATGACCACTGAGCAATTTTTGGATTACTTAGAAGAAAACCTTCTTACCAAAGAGCAAATGGATGAGCTTAAACTTAATGAATGGATTTATGAAACTGGTATTCCCGATAACCTTCCTGTTGTAAAATCTAACCGCTTTAACGTGGTAGATACTGCACGCGGCCAGTGGCTAATGACCGACATTTTGCCAATGGAAGAAACCACCGAAAACTGGACTACTCATGAGTGGCTACATTTCATAAACGGACTTCCTCGCAAAATGAGCACCGACAAACTTGCAGCACTTGACGCTGAATATGGCTTTACCAAAAGTGGAAACAGTGAGATTTCTGCAGCTTGGTTTCAGCCAACTATCAGAAGTAACTATGAGCCAGTGTATGGCAAAGTAGAAAGCTTTTTGATAAGCGTGGGCCGTAGAAAGTTCCTTACACCTACTTACAAAGCTTTGATAGAAAGTGGTAAAAAAGATATGGCTCTGCGTATTTACAAAAAAGCCCGCCCTAACTACCATGCCGTTTCCAGAGAAACTATGGATGAGCTTTTGGATTATCATCCGGAGAAGTAAATTGGTGATTAGTTGATAGGTTAATTAGTTGATCGCATTGATAAAATGAAGGCCATCTCGTAATTGAGATGGCCTTTTATATTTCTACTAAAACAAACCCCTGATTTGCCTAGCTTTTCATAAATATCCCTTAATTCAGGGATACTGTTTATCATAGTTTATTCTGTACATTTAATTAACTCCAACTCCCAAATCATTAAGCTCAATAATGACAGATAATCCTTTCTCGATTTCCCTCAAAACATTTTACACTATGAAAACAAAAATATTGGCTCTACTTGCTGCTATCTTTATTATCAGCACTACAAGTTGCGAAAAAAGGAAAAAGTATGAAACCTCTGTTTCGGGCATCGTAAAAGAAAAAAATGGAACCCGAATTATAGCCGGAGCTAAAGTTTATTTGTTAAAGCTTTACGATGGGCCCTATAGCAGCGATTCAGGAGAAAAAATTGATTCTGCTATCACCGGAATAGGTGGACATTATTCATTCACTTTTAATGAAGGCCATGAACGCTTTAGGGTAGTAGCTTATGCAGAAAAATACTACACGAATAGGGAAAGTGGCGAAGCCAATATAGAAGTAGGAGACA
>JAUHWX010000023.1 GCA_030427285.1 Bacteroidia bacterium | reverse complement strand
GGCACGTGCCGAAGAAATTATGGCCGTGCAGCAAATTATTTCTGAAGAGCTAAATGCCGAAAAAGTAGGGCAGACTTTCCGTGTATTGATAGACCGTAAGGAAGGAAACTTCTTTGTAGGCCGTACCGAGTTTGACTCACCGGATGTAGACAATGAAGTATTGATTGATGCCGATTACCTAAAAGCAGGTGATTTCTATAATGTAAAAATTGAAAGCGCTACCGATTATGACCTTTATGGTACTGTGGTAGACTAGGGAATATTTAATATTGAAAATTGATGGGCTGTTTCAACTAAGTTGAGGCAGCCTTTTTTGTTTACCATTAATTCTCTAACCGAATGTATTTTAATAGTCTGTGTTTAAATTTCTAAAGAAATGTGGCTGTCATTACTCGGTCGAAATACCCCTCAATTAGGCCGGACGTCACGCTCGTGCTCATCACGTACGCTTGTTTTTTTTGCAACCTAGAGTTGCTAAGGCCACAGAGTTCCGCTTAGCTGTTCTCCGCGCAGCTTAGCGCCCACTGCGCCTCTGCGTTGAGGCAAAAAGATCCTCTACAAAACCGAAGTCGGCTTCTTATTCTCATCCAAAGCCACAAAGGTAAACGTACCCGAAATGGCTTTTTCCCGATTGTCAGAGTACATTTCTTCGATGTAGATTTCTACACTCACCTTAAGGCTTGTGCGGCCAATATCTTCAATTTTGCCAATAAGCTCAATGATGGTTCCGGCAGGGATTGGCTGTGTAAAGTCAATCTTATCAGAGGATACGGTAACCACACGTTTTCGCGCAAAGCGGGTAGCGGTAATAAAGGCTACCTCGTCCATTAGCTGCATTGCTGTGCCCCCAAAAAGTGTGTCGTAATGATTGGTGGTATTTGGGAAAACTGCTTTAAAAATATTGGTTTCCGCAGCTTGTATGCGTTGAGCTAAATCCATAACAATAAGATTTTAGAGAAGAGGGGTGGAACCTATTAATGCACCACTCTACGAAGTGCGGCCATCTTTACAGCGGCAACAGCACATTCCACACCTTTGTTGCCATGCTTACCACCTGAGCGTGCACGGCTTTGCTCAATGTTGTTGTCGGTAAGTACGCAGAAGATCACTGGCGTGTCGTAACGAACGTTTAGGTCAACTACACCTTGTGTTACACCTTCACATACAAAGTCGAAGTGGCGGGTCTCGCCTTGAATAACATTACCGATTACGATAACGGCATCAAAGATGTCTTTTTCGCAAAGTTGCTTGGCGCCATATACCAGCTCAAAAGTGCCAGGTACATTGATTCGGGTAATTTGTCGTTCGGGAGTACCGGTAGCTATAAAAGTGTCAAAAGCTCCCTGATAGAGAGCTTCTGTTATTTCTTCATTCCATTCGGCCACTACAATTCCAAATCGCATTCCTGAGGTGTCAGGAAGTTCTTCTTTGTTGAAGGCAGATAAATCTACTCCAGCTGTGGCCATTGAAATATGGTTTACTTGTTCATTTTGGTTTCAGCACGAGCGATATACTTATCGATGTCGCTAGCTTCTTGAGACTTGCCGAAATCCTTTTTGATACGGTTATAAAATTTTGCAGCTTTTTTAAAGTCACCTTGCTCTTCGGCAATAAGGCCAGCTTTCTTTAGGTAAAAAGGAACTACAAATTCGTTGCTTTCTCCGCTGGTAGCTCTTTCGTAATAATCCAAAGCTTCTTTTGGCTGGTTTAGCTCTACAAAAGCATCGCCAATAGCACCGGTAGCAATTACTGAAAGAATCTCGTCATCACTGTCAAAGCGGTCTAAATACTCAATAGCATTTTTGTAATCACCAGAGTTTAAGTAGCTGATTCCTGCGTAATAGTTAGCAAGGTTTCCAGCTTTGGTACCACTGTATTCTTCAGCTACGTCAATAAATCCGTAGTTCTGTCCATCACCGTTAAGGGCAAGTCTTAGTGAGTCTTGCTCAAAATAGTTTTGTGCAGAGAAAATAGAATCCTGAGCTTCTACTTCACGAGGGTTTTGGTACAAATGTAGGTATGCAAAATAACCACCAACAATTACAAATAAAGCAGCAGCGATAAAGGTGATGCTCTTGCGATTTTCTTCAAAAAAATGTTCCGCCTTGCTTAAGCTCTGGCCTACATCTACTAATACTTCCTCTTCCGAGTGATCTTTCTTTTGCTTTGACATTTACAATCAGCGTTTTTCTTTAAGAGGTGCGAAAATAATATTTTTTCAATAGGGGAAAGCAGTTCTTGCTTAACTATTCCTATTAATTTTGACGATTCTATGTATTTAAAGAATCTCCATCTCGTAAATTTTAAAAATTGGGAACAGGCAAGTTTTGATTTTGCTCCTAAACTCAACTGTTTCGTGGGGTCCAACGGAAGTGGTAAAACCAATCTTCTGGACGCCATCCACTATCTGTCCGTGTGCAAAAGTTATTTTAATACCATCGATAGTCAAAATATAAAAGATGATGAGGGATTTTTTGTAGTAGAGGGTGATTTTGAAAAAGATGACTCCGAAAGCCATATCTACTGCGGACTTAAACGTGGTGAGAAGAAGGTTTTTAAGAAAAACAAAAAGAGTTACGATAAACTGGCTGACCACATTGGAAGGTATCCATCAGTAATTATTTCGCCTTATGACAGGGATTTGATCACTGAAGGTTCTGAGATTAGGCGCAAGTTTATGGATAACGTGATTAGCCAGTCTGATCCTATTTACCTGGACAACTTGGTGCGTTACAACAAAGCTGTGCAGCAGCGCAATGCATTGCTGAAGTTTTTTGCTGCCAATCACACTTTTGACAAAGCAGGCCTGGAAGTATATGATGAGCAAATGCAGGAAAGGGGAGTGCCTGTGTATGAAAAACGCAAAGAGTTTCTGGAGCAGCTTGAGCCAAAGCTTTCGTATTACTATAATATAATTGCTGATGGACGGGAGGCTCCTGCAATTACTTACCAATCGCAGCTCCACGAGAATAGTTTTAATGAACTATTGGAAAAGTATCGAGATAAGGATCGTATCAACCAATATTCGGGAGCGGGCATTCACAAAGATGATTTACAGTTTAGCATTGATGGCCGTAAGGTGAAAAAGTTTGGATCTCAGGGTCAGCAAAAATCATTTTTGATAGCTCTGAAGTTGGCACAATATGATTTCCTTTATACCAAGCAAGGTGTAAAACCACTTTTGCTGCTGGATGATATTTTTGATAAACTGGATGAAGTGCGTGTAGAGCAGCTTGTAAGGCTGGTGCACGATGAGAATTTTGGACAGATATTTATAACCGATACACATGCCAACCGCACGGCACATTTGGTAAAGAATGTAGACGATAAGGCCAATGTATTTACCATACAAAACGCAAAAATAGAACATGAAGAAAAGCAATGAAATGAGCCTGGGTGATGCCATTCAGGCATTTTTGAAAACCAACGAGTTGGATGAAAAATTGCTTGAGACAGAAATCTATGCCCGTTGGGAAGAATTGGCAGGAAATGCCATAAACCTAAAAACTAACATGGTGAAAGTGGAAAAGGGAATCCTCACGGTTTATGTTAACTCTAGTGTTGTGCGAAATGAGCTCAGCTTGCGCAGAAGTGAATTGCTCGAAAGAGTAAACCTGAAATTACGTGGAAAGGGAAACCTGAAGGGAATCCAGATTAAGTAGATTTTTTATTTAGGCTCGGAAAGAAACAGATTCCAGATCTTCGCTCTGCTATGTCTGGAATGAACCATCATAAACGAAAAAGCCCTCTTGGATTTCCAAGAGGGCTTTCACATTTATGCTAAATCAGTTCTTAGTACTGAGCTCTTTTTGCAAAGAAGAAAGAACCTTCAATTTCTGCGTTTTCGTCAGAGTCACTTCCGTGAATAGCGTTTGCCGCAATAGAAGTAGCGTATAACTTACGGATAGTTCCTTCTGCAGCTTCAGCTGGATTGGTAGCACCAATAAGGGTACGGAAGTCAGCTACAGCATTGTCTTTTTCTAAGATAGCAGCCACAATAGGGCCAGAAGACATATAATCTACTAGTTCACCATAAAATGGTCTTTCGCTGTGCACTGCGTAAAATGCTTCGGCATCTTTGCGGGAAAGCTGTGTCATTTCCATAGAAACGATACGGAAACCAGCACCGTTGATTTTTTCTAAAATTGCTCCAATGTGCCCTGCTTCAACGGCATCGGGCTTAAGCATGGTAAAAGTTCTGTTAGTGGCCATAATATTCTTTTAATAATGAGGAATCTAAATCGGCCGCGAAATTAAAAATTTATTAGCCTGTGGTACTAATCATTCTGTAAAATATTAGGCCAATGTTGAAATCTGTATAAATTTGTGCAAACATTGTGGTAATCTAATCGTTATACCCAACGTTTTAAATTACTTAACGTCTAATGTATATTAACAAACAAAAAACACTTATGAAGAAGTTAAAACTGTTCACACTTGGTTTATTAGGAGCAAGTACCTTATTTATGACCTCATGTGCAGATGATGATGAAGATCCGGCCGTAGGCCCAACTCTAACTGTAACTGAGGAAAACTCAGCAGCTGGTGTGGTTGACGGAAAAGTGAACACTAGTGCGGATTCACTTTATTTTAGATGGGATAGCCGTGCAGGAGATGCTAAGTTGCAGAAATTTACCGTAGAAAGAGATGGTGTTTCTCAATCTGGTGTGCTGACCGAAGAAGGAAACGATTTGGATGATAATATCAAAAGTTCTGTGAATGACAGCTACCAGGATGGAATTAAATTACCAGCACTTGAAGGTGTTTATACCTTCAAAGTAACTGATAGAGACGGAGAGTCTGCCATGGTAGATATCGAAGTTATGGTAGGTACTCCAATGGCAATTGAAGTTACTGGAGCATTTTTCCACATTGCTGGTACATCTCAAGGGTCTTATGACCTTATTGCTGATGCGACAGTAGCTGCAGCAGCTAGCGATGATGATAAAGATATGAGCAATACTGATGCTGCTGGTGATCCATTTACCGGAAGCTGGGAAGCAAAAAATGCAACTATGTTTGTAAAAGCATCAGGATTTGATTATGCTACCGCTACCGTAGAAGGTGCTGCTGCTGCTTATGCTAATGGTACAGCTAATTCTTCTGTTGCCAACCCTGCAACTGGTGATATTTATATCGCAATGCTTAGAGGAACTTCAACCTACGTAGTAATTAAAATTACTGATGTTGACCCTACAGATAATACGTGTAACTGTGGAAACTTAGGTAAAATCACCTTTGATTATAAGAAAGCTTAATTAGCTCTTCAATAAATTTGAAACCCCGATGCGCATGCTTCGGGGTTTTTTTATGGACTTTTGTCACCTCAAATTTTTGAAATATGAAATTGGATATTCTTGCTTTTGGTGCACACCCTGATGACGTGGAAATAAGTGCTGGTGGAACTTTGGCTTTGCAAGCTTCACTAGGTTATAAATGTGGTATAGTAGATCTTACCCGGGGAGAGTTGGGCACACGAGGAACTCCTGAAATCAGAGATGCTGAAGCCAAGCGCGCAGGGGAAATATTGAAGGTTGAGGTTCGTGAGAATCTAGGTTTTCGTGATGGTTTTTTTACCAATGATGAGGCACACCAGCTAGAGGTGGTTAAGATGATTCGTAAATATCGCCCGGAAATTGTGTTGGCAAATGCACCAACCGATCGTCATCCCGACCATGGAAAAGGTGGTGATTTGGTGAAAATTGCAGCCTTTTTAGCTGGACTAAAAAAGATTGAAACTTCTTTGGATGGTGAAGCTCAGGAAGCTTATCGCCCGGCTTTGGTACTACATTATATACAGTTTCAAAGCTTGACACCAGATATCATTATGGATATTGGTGATTTTGTAGAAACAAAGATGGAGGCGATAGGAGCGTATGAGTCCCAGTTTTATAATCCAAACTCAAAGGAGCCAGCAACTGTAATCAGCAGCAAAAACTTTACGGATAGTATTCGCTACCGTTCACAGGATATGGGTAGATTGATAGGAGCAGCTAATGGCGAAGGCTTTATCAGTGCTCAAAACATCGGTATCAAAGATTTGATGAACCTTACGTCAGTAAGGTAAAAATTAGCTTTTTGGTGTGAAAATATGCGACCTCTCTGAGGTCGTTTTTATTGGGTGGTTTTACGGCTATTGACCTTTAACCCCGCTGAGGTTGTTCATTAGGCTATCTATATTTCATAGACCTCAGAGAGGTCAAATGTCAATAGAATTATTTGTAAAAATGCCTCAAGACCCCAGCGGGGTCGAATCTATCAGGTATTACTCATTTGCGAAAGCACATCGTGATAAATATCTTTAAGCTGGTGAGCCACCGCAGTATTGCTATAGATAGCCGAAGCTTCTTTGGCTATTTTTTTTGTCTTGTAGTCTGAATAATTAGCCGCCATGTTTTGCAAGGCGAGGGCAAAAGCTGCTTCATTTTCGGCTTCTACCAAAATGCCATTCTCTTCTGTGATTACTTCGGGAATACCTCCAACATCAGATGTTACAACAGGAACACCGCTGCATAGAGCCTCCAAAATCGTGCAAGGCTGGTTTTCAAAATGACTAAACATTACCAGGGCATGAGCTGACTGTATCAGATCTGATATTTCCTCAATGGATTTTTCTCCAAAAATTTCCACATTTTCGGGTTTCAATCCTGCCACCTCAATTTTTGATTTCAATTCTTTAATATCTCCGTCTCCACCAATTTTCAATAGAAAATCAATGCCACCGTCCTGTAAGGTTTTAAAGCCTTTAAGGATTCCTGTAATATTTTTGGAGCGTTCTTCTAGCGTAGAGATATGTAGAAAAGTAAATCGCTCAGGCTTTGAATCGGATGGATAAAAATGTTCTGTATCCACCACATTTGAAACCTTCTTATAGGGAGTTATGCATCCAAATTTTACAATAGCTCGCCCAAGGTGATCAGATACTGGAAGTATTTTTTTGGCACCATTAAGAATGCGTTTGGTAATTCGCTTTCGTCCCACGCCCCATTTATGACCCGATTGTTTGTGATATCCGGAAAAGTGCTCGGTTACCACATAGGGGATTTCAATTTGGTAGGCCAAAATTCCGGCAGGGTAGGCTACATGAACATGAGCCAAGTCAAACTTGCCTCTAAGCTCCATGGCTTTTTCAATGCCTTTGGCCATTGCTTTTTGGTAGCTAAAAAGAGGAAGCTTCTTCTTAAAGTAAACTCGAATCTCCAATAAGTTTCCTTCTTCTGTTATTTCCACATTTGGCTCAGAAGCCTCAAATGCTGCAACAACGGTAACCGGGATTAATTGGGCTACAGCCAAAGCATGGCGTTGCACAAAATTACCAATGGTAGCGTGTTGCCTGGAAGGATACCAACTTGGTAGGAAGAGAATATTAGGGTTGTTCATTGCCTCAAAAGTAGCGCATAAGAAATGTATAAACTAAAGTGAAAGAGGCTTTTTGACGAAAGGGTAGAATACTTGATTTTAGTGGAGAAAATTTATGAATATCTTCACGCCTTAAAATTTAGTCACATGAAAAAAGTAATACTTAGTCTATCGGTATTAGCCATGCTTTCGGCTTGTAATAATGAAGGTGCAAGTGCTGAAAAGGTTGAAGATAATTCGGCATTGCAAGCTAAGGCGGATTCATTTATCACGGTTTACACCGATGAGTATCAGCAGCTATATTATACCTCTGCTAAGGCGGAGTGGGAGCTAAACACACACATTGTAGAAGGTGATACTTTGACTTCGCAAAAAGCAGAGGAGGCAGGTAAGGCTTATGCGGCTTTTACCGGAAGTGAAAATAACATCAACGCAGCTCGCGAACTTTTAAAGCAAAAGGACAGGCTTACTCATTTGCAAGTGAAGCAGCTTGAAGCGATACTATATGCAGCTGGTGCTAATCCAGCGGTGGCAGCTGATATTGTGAGCCAAAAGATAAAGGCCGAAACGGAGCAAACGAAAACTTTGTTTGGCTATGATTTTAAAATTGATGGCAAATCTGTTTCCACAAATGACATCGATGGTGTTTTGGAATCATCCACAAATTTGCCTGAAAGGCTAAAGGCGTGGGAAGCTAGTAAAGAAGTAGGTAAAGAATTGAAAAGCGGCTTGGTAAACTTGCGCGATCTTAGAAACAAGAGTGTACAGGCTTTGGGCTACGATGATTATTTCCAGTTTCAGGTTTCAGAATATGGAATGACAACCCAGGAAATGGTGGACTTGAACCAACAAGCTATTAAAGACATTTGGCCACTTTATCGCGAACTTCATACATGGGCTCGTTATGAGTTAGCTAAAAAATATAAGCAACCCGTTCCTGAAATGCTACCCGCACATTGGTTACCAAATCGCTGGGGACAGGAGTGGAGTAGTATGGTAAACGTAGAAGGACTTAACTTTGACAAAGCTCTCGAAGCTAAAGGTGCGGAGTGGATTACAAAGCAGGGTGAAGACTTTTATGTGAGTCTTGGTTTTGATCCGTTACCGGAATCATTTTACACCTTGTCAAGTTTGTATCCAGCACCAGCTGATGCAGATTATAAAAAGAACAACCATGCGAGCGCCTGGCACATGGATCTTAAGCAGGATGTACGTTCATTGATGAGTATTGAACCAAACACCCGCTGGTGGAATACTGTGCTTCATGAGCTTGGACATATTTATTATTACCAGGCATACAGCACACCGCAGGTTCCGATTATTTTGAGAGGTGGGGCAAATCGTGCATACCACGAAGCTATCGGTACTTTGATTGGTTTGGCGAGTATGCAAAAACCATTTTTGGTGCAGCAAGGTTTGGTAGATGAAAATCTGGAAGTGGACACCATAAAAGGTTTGCTAAAAGAAGCTTTGGATTACATCGTAGTTATGCCTTGGGCAAGTGGTGTGATGACTGATTTTGAGCATCAACTTTATTCTGCAAACTTATCGAAAGATGAATTCAACAAAACCTGGTGGGAGCTCAAAAAGAAGTATCAGGGAATAGTTCCTCCAACCGAAAGAGGAGAGGAGTTTTGTGATGCGGCTTCTAAAACGCACATCAACAATGATGCGGCTCAATACTATGATTATGCTTTGGCCAATGTGCTTTTGTTTCAATTTCACATGCACATTGCCAAGGATATTTTGAAGCAAAACCCGCATAACACCAACTATTACGGAAGTAAAGAAACAGGGCAGTTCTTAAATTCATTAATGGCTCCTGGGGCAACCCAGGATTGGAGAATAAACCTGGAGGATAACTTAGGTGAAGAAATTAGCGCCAAGGCTATTTTGGAATATTTTGATCCATTGATGAAATGGTTGCAAGAAGAAAATAAAGGAAGAGAAGTTAGCCTTCCGGAGAGTATATAAGTATAATTGAAATTTACCGAAGCCGTCAGGAGTTTTTCTGGCGGCTTTTTTTGTTTTAAAAGAGTTCTGTTTGCCCGCTTATCAGGCTTCTTTCAAAGTTGAGCAGCCATTGCTTTCGTTTTATTCCACCAGCATATCCTACCAACTCACCAGATTGGCCAATTACTCTGTGACAGGGCACAACTATGGCAAAAGGGTTTTTGCCATTGGCGGCACCCACCGCTCTTACTTTGTTTTTATCTCCTAAAGCTGCTGCCAGCTGTCCATAGCTCCAGGTGTGCCCAAAAGGAATTTTTTCCAAAGTTTTCCAAACTTCGAGCTGAAAAGGTGTGCCTATTTGATTGAGAGGTAAATCAAACTTCTTTAAATGATTATTAAAGTATTGCTTGAGCTGAAAAGTAGCCTCATCGGTGAGATAATTTGGGTTTGTCTCTTGGCTAGGCTTTTCAAACAAAAACTCAATGGCAGTAATTTTACTTTCGTTAGCCTCTACTTTTAAGATGCCGGTAGGTGAATGTGTGTAATCAAAAAACATTGTTGAAAGGTATCTTCATCTGTTATGGATTCACAAATTAAGGAATAGGCTCGGCAATTGGCCATATCGCTACACAAATAGTTTATATCTTCGCCCACTTTAATAATTACAGCATTTCCTATGGCATTACAGGAAGAAATGGAAGTTCAGGGTAACTTTCTATTTAGATACAGAGGCGTACTTCCCTTGATTATTTTGGTTTTTGGCTTAGCCGTGTTTATTTTCAATAAGTACGGAGGCACTCCTCTTTCAGAAATGGGATGGGAAGAAAACTACTATTTTATCTGTTTTGGAGTTTGCATTTTTGGACTTCTTATTAGAATGTATACTGTGGGTCATACACCCAAAAACACCTCTGGCCGTAATACCTCTGAAGGTCAAGTAGCGGATGAAGTGAACACAACTGGGATTTATTCTGCCGTAAGGCACCCGCTTTATGTAGGTAACTTTTTTATGTGGTTAGGTATAGGTATGCTTACGCAAGATTTTTGGTTTTGTATGGCTTTTACCTTTTTGTACTGGGTATATTATGAGCGCATTATGTATGCCGAAGAGCAATTTTTGAGAAAGAAATTTGGAGCGGTTTATACCGATTGGGCTGAGACAGCACCCGCGTTTATTCCAAGTTTTAAAAACTGGAAAAGCCCAAAGCTTCCCTTTAGTATTAAGAAAGTGTTGTATAAAGAGAAAGCAGGTATCCTTTGGGTATTTGTTACTTTTTATGCCTTTGTCCTTATCGGGAATTACATTGAAACCGGTGATTTTAACCTTATCCAAGGATTTTGGCTCAATGCCTTAATTGCTGCCATTGCTTATTACATTATTGTAAAGGTGACTAATGTGGCTGCAGGTTTCTTTAATGAAGAAGGCCGCTAGCACTTCCCTTTATTGGTTATCTCAAATTGGTGATTGAAGAATAAAATAGTCTTAGAGTAATGCACTAATATTTTTCGACCATCTTTGAGATTCTGCAATGAGTCATCATTTCAATACTATGCAAAACCATCTGGATATATTGCCCAAAGAGGAATGGCTAAACAAAGATCAAAAGCCGTATTATATTTTTGGTCCGTGTAGTGCTGAGTCTCCAGAGCAAACGATGGAAACAGCAAAGCAAATTGCTGCTGAATATCCTAATGCAACATATCGTGCAGGTATTTGGAAACCTCGTACTCGTCCCAATAATTTTGAAGGTGCGGGTGAGCAAGGTTTAGCTTGGCTTAAAGCAGTAAAGCAAGAAACCGGTTTAAAAATTGCTACAGAAGTAGCTGATGCCCAACACGTAGAAGCTTGTTTAAAAGCTGGTGTTGACGTGCTCTGGGTAGGCGCTCGTACAACTGTAAACCCATTCTCTGTTCAGGCTATAGCCGATGCTTTGCAGGGGGTAGACATCACTGTTTTTGTAAAAAATCCTATTGTCCCTGATATTCAACTCTGGATGGGTGCTTTAGAACGAATCAATCAGGCTGGGATTAAAAAATTAGGAGCAATTCACCGCGGTTTTCATTTTCATAATAGTGAACCCTACCGCAATTTACCGCGATGGGAAATACCACTGGAAATGATGGGACAATACCCTAATCTGCCCATGATTTGCGATGCGAGTCATATCAGCGGAAAGCCATTGCTAATTCCATCCGTGGCTCAAAAAGCCATCGATTTGAACATGCAAGGTTTGATGGTAGAAACTCATATTTCTCCTGAAGTAGCATTGAGTGATGCTAAGCAGCAGGTTACACCATCACTTCTACATAAGATTATTGATGGGCTTATCCTGCGTTCTCCTACTGCGGATAATCCTGAGTTTGAAAATATAATGGAGGCCCTTCGTCAAAAAATTGACGAGATTGACAGAAATGTTCTCAATCAATTTTCTGATAGAATGAACTTAGTTCGTGAAATTGGCGTGTACAAAAAAGAAAATAATGTTACCATTTTTCAACCAAGCCGTTGGGACTATATTCTGAAGAAGTCAATAGAAATAGCAGGTAATCTTGAGTTAAGCGAATCTTTTGTAAAAGGCCTATTTATGCAAATACACGATGAATCCATTCGTCAGCAGGCCGAAGTAATGAACACAAAAGCCAGTTCTAAATAGATATTTGCCTGAAGAAAAGTGCTTAGAGGTGAAGACCTACTGGTAACATATGTTTACGTTCGCGATGTGTTTTGAAGTATTGTTTTACAAACTTGGTCATGGGAACCACACGCATGCCTGTTTCTTCAATCATATCAAGGGTGGCTTTTAGCATTTCCTCTGCCTTACCTGACTCTTCAAATTTTGGTGGAAACTCAACCCGAGTAAGAAAATATTTTTTTTCTTGAATTTGATATTCGATAGTGGCCAATCTATCTCCTTCTTGCACCTCAAAGTGGCGCATCTCTGTGTTGTCAATTACGTTCATAAATAGGGTTTGCTTTATCAGAATATTCTTAGAACAGCCAACAAATTTACGAATAATCATTTATTATGCATGTTTGCTATCTGCTGTCTTTGCTATTTAGTAAAGGTTTCCAGTAAAACTTATCACAATACTCTAGATTGAGGTACAATTAAATTCAGGCAATTGGGAATTACCTCTACTGTTACCTCATTAGTGTCACTTTGCAGTTCGCCATCAATTTGAAATGGTACTTTCCGATTTGTGCTTATAGTGGCTTTTTTACACTGAATAGTTTTCATGTGTTCTGATTCATCATTAATAATATCAAAGAAATGACCAGCTATTGCGGTGATGTCAAAGTAGTTGAGAATTGAAAGCTCAAGAAGACCATCATTTATTTTGCCTACGTTATTTAATAATGCCCCTGTTCCATATCGTTTAGCATTACCAAATGCAACCATATACCCCTTGGTTTCATATGTTTCAGTATCGGTTTCTATTTTTATTTTAAATGGATTTAAACCGGATAGTTCACCTACAATTCCTTTCGCATAGCCTAAAAAACCCCTGCGAGGCCCTTCTTCAAACTGCTTCACCAATCCTGCATTTAAGCCAATATCACTAATGTGCATTCCTAAATCTTGATTATTGAAAAGTAACATATCGGATTTTTTGCTGTAACCACGATGAACCACATGTAGGGCATCATTTATATTTTGAGGGATATGCAACTCAGTACTCATCCCGTTTGCTGATCCCATGGGTAGGATGCCAAGTGGAATTTTGGAGTTCATCAAAATAGAAGCACAGAGCAAAACTGTACCATCACCTCCAACAGCTACAACCTTAGCTGGCTCAAGTTCTTTTATCTGGAATTCTAGATTTTCTTTATCATTTTTACCTGTTGTTTCCCAAATTTCTATGCTTTCGCCTGAACTTTGACTCCAGCTTTTGATTGTTTTAATTATAGAAGACTTATCATTATCTCCGGATATTGGGTTTACAACAAAAAGTGTTTGGCCGCTCATAGGTTAATTAAATATAAAGAAGTTTACAAATTTAGATGATTTCCTCTCCTCCAGAATGGTCGGATTACCGACAAGCTCCAATAAAAGGAAACTGGCTTAAGCGATGGCTTAAAAGTCGGTTTAGATATGTGGATTATCCGTTTCTTTTGGCTTATAGGGGTTTTGGCAATTCCGACAAATTAATCATTCAGGGGCATGTATTTAGGGGAATGGCCATGTCTAAGCCAAAAAAAAGTAGGAGGCCTTGGAAAAATTTTGTGGCTCTAATAAAAATGTTTTTGGTGCGAACAGTTTCAGAGGCTACTGTAAATCTTACTTTGGGTTATCGCAAGTTTGATGCACTAACTAATGAAAATGGGTTTTTTGAATTTGAAATTCAGAATCATGAATTGCTCGAAGGCTGGCATCAAATAACTATTGAACTAAAAGATGAATTGGTTGAAGGTCAAGAGCAGGTGCGTCTTACATCTGAAGTGTTAATTGCTGATAACTTTGAATATGGTTTAATATCGGATATTGATGATACTTTTTTGGTTTCTCATGTCACTAAATTTTGGCGTAAGTTATACGTGTTGCTTACTAAAAATGCAGAGTCGAGAAAACCTTTTGAAGGAGTAGTTTCATTTTATACAAACTTAAGCAGAGGTGTTACTCAGAGTGAGAATCCTTTTTTTTATGTGTCAAGCAGCGAATGGAATCTTTACGATTTCCTTATAAATTTTAGTCGTAATTATCAGTTGCCGAAAGGCGTGCTTCAGCTAAAAGAAATTAAAGATGAGTGGCGTGACTTTTTTAGAAAGGGTAGTTTTAGTAATCATGATCATAAACGTGTGAAAATTGAAAGAATCTTAAAGTTATATCCTGATAGGAAATTTGTGTTGCTTGGCGATAATGGTCAGCATGACCCATACATTTATGAGACATTGGTGAAGGATTACCCTCAGCAAGTGCTAGCGGTATACATCCGAGGGGTAAAACCATCAAATAGGGCTAAAGTGGATTTGGTAATTAGTAGTATTAAAAGTCATGGCGTGGAAGCACTTCAGTTTAGAAAAAGTACTGAAGCGGAGATCCATGCAAAAAGTATAGGTATTATTTTATGAGGAGGCTCTTAAAAGAAAAATCCCATAGAACTTAGCGTTCATGGGATTTTTCACACTCCAACCAAACCTAACCAGCTATTAAACTGGCTATTTTATTAAACGACTCAATGGACGGGCTAAACAATTTTCTACAATTAATCGGTCTCCACCGAAAAGTCCATTACAACAGTATAATAGTTGTGTGTGGTCGTTTAACTGAGTTACACAAAACCTTCCACGAGTATTTGTTTTCTGTTATTCCCGTCAAAAGTAAAACCCCATACTTTTCGCGATTAAAAAAATCGATGAACTACAAAATTTTGAGCTAACACGTTTAGGACAGGTTTTGATTAACGATGGCTTTTATAATTATTTCAGCATGACCACGAGAGTTTTCAATAAACCATTTTGCTGTTTCAAGTCCACCTACCACTACGCCTGCTAAATAAATTCCTTTCACATTACTTTCCATTGTGGTTTTACTGTAGTATGGTTTTTTTATTTTTTCATCAACAATAGAAACCCCAGCCATATTCAGGAGTTTATAACTAGGTTGGTATCCTGTAAGAGCAAGTACATAATCATTGGCAATGGTTTGCTCGGCTTCACCTTGGGTAAAAGTTAAAGAGTGCTCATTTATACTAGTTACGTTTGCATTAAAGTAGGCTTTAATAGAGCCTTCAGCAATGCGGTTTTCGATATCCGGACGAACCCAGTACTTTACTCGATTAGCGATTTCGGAACCTCTGACAATCATCGTTACTTCTGCTCCTTTACGCCAGCATTCAAGCGCAGCGTCCACAGCCGAATTTTGCGCTCCAATTACCGCTACTTTTTGTCGGTAATAAGGATGAGGGTCAGTATAGTAATGTTTCACTTTAGGAAGCTCTTCGCCAGGTATGTTAAGCATGTTTGGTAAGTCATAAAAACCTGTGGCAATAACTATAGACTTTGCCAGATAGCAGTTTTTGGAAGTTTTTATTTCAAAATGTGTTTCATGTTTTAAAATCTCATCAACCGATTCATACAAGTTTATAGCAAGCTGAAACTTTTCGGACACACGCCTGTAGTATTCAAGAGCCTCTGATTTTCTTGGTTTGGGATTGTTGGATACAAATGGAACACCTCCGATTTCCAGTTTTTCGCTAGTCGAAAAAAAGGTCATATTATCAGGGTAGTGGTACAATGAATTTACCAAAACACCTTTTTCAATGATAAGGTAGTTGAGTTTGTGTTTTGTTGCTTCTATGCCGCAGGCCAACCCGATGGGGCCAGCGCCAATTATGAGTACGTCTAGCATTGTAAAATTTTCGTATGTCACAAAGTAAAGCACTATATTCCTAAACCTACATATATCGCATTTATCGCAGCATATAGCATTGCTTTTAAGATCCTTTAAGGATTTGATTAGAGCTGTGGGTTATAATTTTTACAAAAAAATAGCTTGAACAATTTTAAGCATTCGTACTTGGTGATGTCTTTTTTGCTTTGCACAAATATTCTATTTGCTCAGCAAAATACCGTTGTAGACACCTCTGAGAAAGATCTATTTTCAATCAATGTACTACCAGTAGGCTTTTATTCGCCTGAAACAAGTTTAGCCTTTGGAGCAGGTGCCTTTTCTACATTTCAGTTTAAGAATGATAAGAGTACTTTGAGCCAATCTCAAGTTGGGGTCTCTTATACTTTAGAAAATCAGTTTCTTTCTTTTTTATCCTATCGCATATTTTGGGAAAATGATGATTGGCTATCCTATGGTGAACTAGGTTACTACAAATACATTTATAAATATTACGGAAACGGTCCGTATAATACCTTGGATGATGAAGAGGATTTTAGCTTTTTGCTTCCAAGAGTCAGGATAAACACCATGCTACAAACTTTGCCCGGTCTGTATGTTGGTGGTCGCTATTGGTTTGATGGCTTTGATGTTTTTGAAGTAGAAGACGATGGAATATTAGACACCGCTAACATACTAGGAAAGGAAGGAGGGCGAGCTTCAGGTATAGGCCCGGCCATAAACTATGACACACGTGATAATCAGTTATACCCAACCAAAGGTTGGTATGCTGAGGCTTCGGCCATATGGAACTTTAGAGCTATTGGCAGCGAATATAACTTTGCAAAATATGCAGTGGATGTGGTGAATTATTGGGCTTTTTATAAAAACCACATATTAGCCACTAATTTTTATGGTGAGCTCAACACAGGCGAAGTACCTTTTCATCAAATGGCTCAGCTGGGCGGTGAGCGAAGGATGCGTGGCTTGTACAAAGGACGTTTTAGGGATAACACCGCCTGGATTTTTCAAGCAGAATACCGATGGATGTTTTTACCGCGATGGGGCGTGGCAGCCTTTGGTGCACTTGGTAATGTGGCATCTGGCATATCCGAGTATGATTGGTCAGTTACTAAGCAGGTATTTGGTGGGGGTGTCCGTTTTAAAATAAGTAAGGATCGCAAGCTGAATATAAGGGCAGATGTGGGCTATTCACCGCAAGGCACTTTTAAATACTACATCACCTTTGGAGAGGCATTTTAACACACTAATCTTGCTAAATTGCACCCATGAAAAATATTGTATTGGCCATCATTGGTCTTGCTTTAGCGGGATGTGATGCAGAGTCTATAGTTTATGAAAATGAATCTGCAGGTTACGCTCAGGGAAGTACTTATCAAATAAAATATGTAACTGAATCCCAACAAGATTGGACAGCTCAGTTTGACAGTATTTTCAACTCTATTGATCAATCCATGAGTACTTATAAAGATGAGTCATTGATCTCAATTATCAACCATGGTGATACCCTTGTAGAAGTAGACAACTTGTTTATGGAAGTTCTAAAAAGATCATCCGAAATTTCCGATGAATCCGATGGATTATTTGATGTTACGGTTGGTCCATTAGTTCAGTTATGGGGTTTTGGTAAAACCCAAAAAATTGACATTGATAGCTCTAAGGTAGATTCGGCCAAAAGTCTAATTGGCTATAAGCAAATAGAAGTACAGAACAATTCAGTAAAAGTTCCTCAAGGTTTTAAAATTGATTTTAATTCAATAGCTCAGGGCTACACGGTGGATGTTGTTGCTCATTTTTTGGAGAAGAATGGCGTACGCAGTTATATGATCGAAGTAGGTGGTGAGGTACGTGCCAAAGGAAAAAACCAAAAAGATAACTTTTGGAAAATTGGGGTGGACAAGCCACTTGACGAAATTGACTCAGAAGATAGATTTCAAATGATAGTGGAGTTGAGAAATAAATCTTTAGCCACTTCTGGAAATTATAGAAAATATTGGGTTGACAGTGAAACGGGAATTAAGTATGCCCATACAATAGACCCAAAATCAGGATATCCGGCAAGAAATCAACTGCTAAGTGTAAGCATTATAGCTGACGAATGCATGGATGCTGATGCTTATGCCACGGCTTGTATGGTAATGGGTTTACCAAATGCCAAATCTTTTATTGAGGCAAAACAAGGAGTAGAAGCCTATTTTATTTCTACCGATGAAAATGGAGACTGGAAAGTAACTTACACAAATGGCTTTGAAGCATTCATTATCAATTAATCATTTTAAGATTAATAATTCTATATAAGAAACGATTCAACTGAGGTATATTATTCATAGTTTAATCGCACAATTTTAAATTTTTAAAAACAACTAATTCTTAACCTATGTCGAGTATTGATGATATCAAGTTTTCAAACCTAAGATTTTCTTACACCAGTGGTAATGAGTATAGTATTCAGGCAAGCTTTCAGTTATCAGGAGGTTTGCTGGTGAGTGGCTATAGCCAGCCAGTTTACAACGAGTTTGTGGTAAATTTTAGCGATTCAGGAAGCGATGATTTAGATGGCGACATCACCTTTTCTGCTCAACTGCAAAATCCAGCGCCCAATCCTAATGTGCAGAATTCTGTTGGAATGAAGTTTTATGATGAAGCTGCAGGGGTGTATTCTTCAAAAAAAGGAAATGACAAAATATCTGGTAATTCTTGCCCGCCTCCAGGAAGTTCAACTGAAGAAATTATTGGCGAAATAGGTTCTTTAGATGATTATGGGGCGCGCATAAAAATGGTTGACATGCTTAGAACAGGGGGAGACACTCAAGTAACCATTACTACCGAGAACATAGATGGAGAACCCACTGGCTATAGGATTATCAGCAATATGGAGCACATTATAAATACGGGTAGTGGCCCTGTTAAAACTTGGGCATTTGAAATTGAGAATGGTAATACAGTGGATACGGATAACGTTTTTCAATTTGATTTCTCCTCGGTGGCAGCTGAAGTAGGCCTGCCAATATTGTTTTACGCTAAGGGCACAGATGTAAATGATGTGCATCAATCAGATGCCTTGCTTTGGATAGAGCAATAAATGAAATCCCTTAAGTTTCAAATAGTATTTTCACTTCTATTCGGAAGCTTTGTTTCTGCATATAGCCAAACACCCTATGAGCTAGATAGTGCTATGGTAGTGGTGAGAGATAGTGATGATGATTGGTTTACTAAGGAGAGAAAGTATAAACAGCTTCTTTTTGTGGCGGAGCAAAAAGGGTATGCCCTTCAGCAAACCTATTTACTGCGCTTTCTTGGCGATTGTGCCAATGAACTTACCGATTATAAGCGGGCTATTAGCATTTATAAGAAGGCCTTGGTACTGGCAGAATCAAATGGTTATGATTATTCATGCGAGGCAATCATTGTGAACATCGCAGCGCCATATAACAATCTTGATGAGTTTGATAGTGCAGCATACTGGTACACAAGAGCATTTTGTGAGGCGTTCCCTAATGATACTTTGGCTTTAGCAAAAAACTACAGGAATCAATCCATCACTTATCAAAGGATGGGTGATGAAAGTACTGCTGAAGAATATATTGATAAATTACTTGAGTTTGAAGGCGTAAATGGAGTAGAAGAATTTGTAGCAAAAGGTTTAAAGCAAAAGTACGTCCGGAACTTTGAAAGGAATAGTAACCCGGAGATATTTAACAGGCTTAAAGGGCTAATAGACATTTATCCACGTAAGAATGTAGTAGAGATATATAGTTCAATAGCTGATTTATACCGTGAAGAAGGGGCTTATGATAGTGCTTTGGTGTATTATAATCTTACGCTTAGATATGCCGACACCTTGAATGATCAGTTTTATATGATTGAGGCAAATGATCAAATTGCGGAGTTGAATAACATTCTTTACCTTCAAAATGAGAAGAAGGAAACCTGGATATGGGGCCTTTCAGGGGCTTTGGCTGCCGTTCTAGCATTATTGATGCTCGTGTGGCGCACTATCCAGCAAAAGCGAAAAATTGCTGATCAAAAATTACAGATCAAGAATCAGCAGGTAAATGAACTTTTAAAAGATCAGGAAATTGCTTCTACACAGGCTATGCTTGAAGGGCAGGATAATGAACGAAGACGAATTGCAGAGGAACTTCATGATACCTTGGGGAGTATGCTTGCTACAGTTAAACTGCACTTTGGTCATGTAGAAGATGTAATCGAAGCAGGGAGTAGTAGAGGCAGAGAGCAGTATATAAAGGCGGAAGTTTTGCTAAATGAGGCCTGCAGTGAGGTAAGGCGTATTTCGCATGATCTGTATTCAGGAGTATTGATGAAGTTTGGGCTGAAAGCCGCTTTGGAGCAATTGCAGGAAACGATTAGCGATTCAGCGGGTATACAGGTTCAATTTATTATGTCTGGATTAACAGGACGTCTCCCGTATGAATCAGAAATGAATCTTTACAGGGTGGTGCAGGAGCTTGTTTCAAATACCATTAAATACTCTGGAGCCACAAAGATAACTCTACAAATCGGCCAGCAGGGTGATGAGCTCAATCTAATGTATGAGGATAATGGAAAAGGGTTTAACTTATCCAAAGTAAAAAGAGGGATGGGCCTGGATAATATAGAGAACAGGGTTAAACGTTTAAGTGGTAATCTTCATATAGATTCAACCCCTAATTATGGAATGACCGTGATAATTGATATACCTATTGAGCATGATAAGAGTACTGCTGGCTGATGATCATAAAATGTTTTTGGAAGGACTCTATTCCATTTTGAGCCATGAAGAAGGATTTAAAATTCTTGGTCAGGCATCAGATGGCGTTGAGTTGATGAAATTGCTAAAGTCAAATCAGCCTGACGTGATTGTTTTGGACATTAATATGCCAAACATGGACGGTATTGAAAGCGCCTCAAGAATAGTGAGGGAATATCCAGCAGTGAAAATCTTAATTGTGAGTATGTTTAGAAAAAGCATAATGATAGAAAAACTCATGAAAATAGGTGTGAATGGCTACATACTAAAAGATGCAGGTAAAAAGGAACTTTTGGCAGCTGTACGCTCGGTGGCAATGGGCACTGATTACTTTGGGGAAGAGGTAAAGCAGAAGATGATAGAGAAGTTGCAGCGAAAGGATAATGGTGAGCTAGAGCTTA
This sequence comes from Bacteroidia bacterium, assembly GCA_030427285.1. Classification (GTDB taxonomy): domain Bacteria; phylum Bacteroidota; class Bacteroidia; order Flavobacteriales; family Schleiferiaceae; genus Owenweeksia. The sequence continues at coordinate 1,871 of JAUHWX010000023.1, read as the reverse complement.
CTGAAAGAGAAATTGAAATACTCGAGCAATTAGCCCAGGGCTTTACCACAGTACAGATTTCTGAAAAACTGTTTATAAGTCCTCATACTGTAGAAACTCACAGAAAAAACCTGATGAATAAGGCACATGCAAATAACGTGGTGCAGCTTATAAATTGGGCGCGAGAAAACGAATGGCTACGGGAATAAATAACCTTTAGGCTGCTTGAGTGCCGTCTTGCTTTTCAGGGTTTTTGCACTTTTCTTCTGGCGCAGCTCCACAAAAACTGCATGGCTCACCTTCTTCATTCAAAAATGGACTGTTGCTTGCACAGGTTCCTGAAAACTCGCCATCTTTCTTTGCCCATATCTTTATGGCAATACCAGCAAATCCAAGACCGAGTAAAACTAAAGCGATTATAAAAACTTGCATTGTAATGTAATTTATCTTGAGGTTGAAATTGAGGTATTAAATCAAGTTAATTTCCTCTTCCAAATTTACCGCAAAGGTACGTTTTATTGATTCTTTTATCTCTGTAGCCAAAGCTTCAATTTCCTTGCCAGAAGCCTTGCCGTGATTCACTAAAACCAAGGCTTGCTTTTCATGTACAGCTGCGTCTCCGCGTCTAAATCCTTTCCAGCCAGCTTTTTCAATTAACCAACCAGCAGCTAGTTTGGTATAGCCATTTCCGGCAGGATACGCTACTATATCAGGAAATTCACTTTTTAATTTTTCATAAACAGCATTTGGCACCACTGGGTTTTTGAAAAAACTACCACTATTTCCCAATAAAACCGGATCAGGAAGTTTGCTCCTGCGAATGTTGCACACCGCTTTCGAAATTGATTGAATGCTCGGTTTTTCACCCATTCTTTCCAATTCAGTCTCTATAGCGCCATACTTGGTATTTAGTACATGATTGATATGGGTGAGGCAAAAGAAGACCCTAATAATGATGTATTTATTTTTTCCTCCTTCTTTAAAATAAGATTGACGATAGCCAAAATTGCAGTCTTCAGTTCTAAAAATTTCAAACTCACCGGTTTCCATATTCAGGGCCTCCAGGTGATGAAAGGTATCTTTCAGCTCCACACCATAGGCCCCAATATTTTGAACAGGTGCAGTGCCTACATTACCAGGTATGAGGGATAGATTTTCCAATCCGCCTAAACCTTGCTCTATGGTCCATTGTACAAACTGGTGCCAGTTTTCACCTGCCATCACTGAAACTAAAGTATAATCGCCATCGCTTTTCTCAATCCACTTTTCCTTAAAGGAAATTTTAATGATAAGACCATCAAAATCCCGGGTAAGGAGCATGTTGCTTCCTCCACCCAAAATCATTTTCTTTCCCTTAAATTCCTCCTGATGAATGATCCATAGAAGGTCATCAACGGTAATGGCCTCAAAAAAATATTTGGCACGAGCCTCTACACCAAAAGTATTATATCGTTTTAGCGACAGGTCCTTTAGTATTTTTTTCTCACTCATGTAATAAAGATCCAGGGTATTCTCTAAGTGCTTCCCGAATTATTTCTACCGAGGCTTCCAGGGCTTCCTGATTTAAAACATAGGCTAGCCTTACTTGATTTAATCCCATACCTGGTGTAGCGTAAAAGCCTTCAGCAGGAGCAATCATTACGGTGTGACCGTCTTTTTCGAAAGTTGAAAGTAGCCATTGCGCAAAACGCTCTGCGCTATCCACGGGTAGTGATGCTACCGCATAAAATGCACCTTTAGGTTTGGGGCAATAAACGCCTTCAATACTGTTCAGTCCATCCACCAAAATATCACGTCTTTTTACATACTCCTCACGCACTTTAGTAAAATACTCAGGGCCTGTGGTTAAAGCAGCCTCAGAAGCAATTTGTGCCAAAGTTGGAGGGCTAAGG
>JAUHWX010000236.1 GCA_030427285.1 Bacteroidia bacterium | reverse complement strand
TTCTCCTATAATTAATAACATCCTCCAGCGCCTCATTCGATTCCTTGAGTTGTTTTTCATATTGAGCTATTCTTTCTTGATCGGAGCAAGCAGCGGCAAACAGAACGGTGATTACTGAAAAGATGAGTATGCGCATAGTTTAGCTTTTAATAAAAGAGAAACGTAAAAATAGGATTTTGGGTATTTAGCTTTGTGTTAATTGAAAGCAGCTTCCTTGTAAAATTCGTAAAGTTGCAAGTTCAAAAGTGAGAGCATGGTAGAGCTTATATTTCTTCATCTTCCCAAAACAGGTGGGTCTTCCATTTTGGAGGTGCTTAAGTACGTGTATGGAGAAGAGCATGTGCGACATTTTGAACGTGACGAGTGCTTGGAGCTGAATGAGCGTGGTGTAAAGATTTCAGAAGTAATAGGCTCAGAAACTAAGGTTCTTCATGGCCACATACGCTACAAGGAGGTAAAGGATATTGTGAAAAGAGACAAACCTAAGCTTGTTACTTTTTTAAGGGAGCCGGTGTCTAGAGTTATTTCAAATTATAACTGGTGGAAGTATGAGGTTGGCTCTAATTCAAATCACCCGGCCTATGATAGGCGCGAAGAAAGCCTGGAAGTGTACGCTAGTAGAAAAGAGGTGTGGGATAAAATGACTTACTTTTTAAAGGGTTCAAAGCTAAAGCAATATACCTTCGTAGGATTGTTTGAGTACTTTGATCAAGATTTAAGTAGGTTGGAGAAGATATTGAATTGGCCACCTGTGCCGGATTTTCATGAAAAAGATAGCAGATCTTTTTCAGGCTCAAAGCCAAAACTTATTGAAGAGGATTTGCGAAGACATATCAGTAAATTCAATAAAAAAGATCTGTCTTTATATGAAAAGGTGACACGCTTAAAATCAACTTAGGCTAACGCGAAGGAGTCAGGTTTATTGTAAGTATCGATTTTTTTTGAGTGGTAATTTGTATTATTGCAACCAGTAAATTAAGAATTCATGAAGTTATAGTTAATTCTATATCTGATTGTTATAAACTAAAAACTGGAAACAGCGGGCAACATCTCATCGTTTACTAAGTCAAACCCATTGGCGGATTCATTTGTGATAAGCAATGATGATGCTTTGCGTGCAATTGAGAGTTTTGAACAGGTAAAAGAAGTTAAGCCCATCGCAATTGTACATGAATGGTTAAGTACTAAAGCGGGTTCAGAAAAGGTTACCGAATCCTTTGTTAACCTCCTTCAAAATGTGGAAGTGTATTCTACGGTAGACTTTATGTCAAAGGCGGACCGTGAAGCGATGATGGGTGACAGAGTTCCAAAAACAACCTTTATTCAAAAGTTGCCATTTGCCCGTAGGCACTTTAGGTATTATCTCCCCATATTTCCATTTGCTATTCGATCCCACAATTTAGCTGATCATCCTATTGTTTTATCAAGCTCACATGCTTTTGCCCATGGTGTAAAAACACGCCCCGGACAAATACATATTTCGTATAGCCATACTCCAATGAGGTATATCTGGGATATGCAGGATTTGTATTTGGAGTCAAATAATATAAACCGTGGGCCACTGGCTTGGGCTAGTAAGTTTCTCACTTCTTTGCTCAGGAGTTGGGACGCACGGGTGTCTAGAAATGTAGATTTTTACATCTCTAACTCCAGATTTACAGCACAGCGTATAAAGACTTTTTATGGCAGAGATGCTCATGTAATATATCCGCCAGTAGAAATTGAAAAGTATGACGTAGAGGACGATAAAGACGATTTTTATGTTACGGCTTCCAGGCTGGTTTGTTATAAAAAAGTGGAAATGGTGGTAGAGGCGTTTAATAAAATGCCTGATAAAAAGCTTATTGTGATAGGAGATGGCAAGCGCAAAGAGCTGATTGAAAAAATTGCTGGTCCAAATATTAGAATTCTATCTCACCTTGAGTTTCAGGAGTTTCATTTTTACATGCGTAAAGCAAAAGCATTTGTTTTTGCAGGTAAGGAAGATTTTGGAATTACGCTTGTAGAAGCACAAGCTTGTGGCACTCCCGTAATCGCTTTTGGTGAAGGAGGAGCCGCAGAAATTGTAATAGACAAGAAAACAGGTTTGCTATTTAAAGAGCAAACACCAGACTCATTGATCAACTGTGTGCATGAGTTTGAAATGGTTCATGGTGGAAAGTTTTCTTCAAGCGACATAAGAAAAAACTCTGAGCGATTTAGTTTGGATAGGTTTAATAAGGAGGTACTAGCCTTCATCAATAGATGCATCAGTGAAAAATCCGCAGGCTAGGATCGGCCTCAGTCAGTTTTCATTTTATCTTTTTTGTGTATTTCCCGCTTTGATCTCCCTTCATCTAAAGGGGGTGGTAGGTATCTTATTTTTGATTCTTCAGCTTTTTGCACTTGCCCAAGGGAGAACAAAGTCACAAACCTATGGGCTATGGTTACCCGTATTGCTTAGTGCTTCTTTTTGGTTTTACATAATTAGCCTTACTTATAGTACAGATCTTTTGGTGGGTTATAAATATGTGGAACGCACTCTAATGTTGATAATAGTGCCATGGTTGTTGTATTTTAATAGAGATTCAATTTCTATCTCGTCACTTAAAAAAACGCTTCGTTTTTACACTTTGATTGTAGCTTTACTTACGATTTATACTGCGGGCAGTCTTATAGCTCATGATACATTTGCTACCGCTCGGCAATCCGTTGATGCCTATTACTGGATAAGGACAGAGCTTGAGTCTGTAAGTGGACTACACCCCACTTATTTTTCATTGCTGCTGGTAATAGGGATTTTTGCTATGCTGTCCGAAGTAAAAAAGAAATCCATTACCGGCAAGGGCTTATTCTGGGCTTATCTGTCTATAGCTGTGCTTTTTGGAGGGTTATTACTGGCATCTTCCAAAATGATTATGATGACAACGTTTATAGGTTCCGTCATCATTCTAAGCGAAGGTTTAAGTACTAAGGCTATCGCGCTGAGGTTTGCCGGTATGGCGGCTGTCGTTTTTATACTTGTGGCTACACTAAGGCCTTTGCGAGAAAGAGTACATACATTAATAATCGCTGCTACAGAAACTGGTGTGGAGCAAAACAACCCGGATAGTTTACGAAAAGGAATTTATAGAAGTGCACTTGAGGCAATTTCAGAAAACGTTTGGTTTGGAACCGGGATTGGCGATTATCAAAACGCATTAAATGAAAAGTACGAGCTACATGGTTATACAGTGGCACTATCGAGGAGTTTCAATACGCATAATCAGTATTTACAGTTGTGGCTTTCTGTGGGTATATTCCCCATGCTTATTTTCATACTATCTATGGTGGTGCAGTTGCTTATTGGCATAGTGGCAAAGCACAGGCTGCATGTAGTATTTATCTTGATGATGGCGCTTAGCTTTTTGACTGAAAATATTTTGGCTCGCCAAGACGGGATTTTTATTTACGCATTTTTCAGCTCCGTGTTTTGCTATGCCTCTTGGTCAAAGTTTAATGGGAAAGTATTCCTAAACGGAAGGTTTTTGAGTCAGCCAATCACAGGTGTTCAGCGTTTTGCGGCTGAAATCACAAAGCTATTGATTAAAAGGCGTGCAGATATGAAGATATTAACGCCTGGGAAGTTCGACTTTGAAAATGAGAAATACTTGAGATTTCCTTTCATTAAGGGGCAGTTTTGGGAGCAACTTGTGCTTCCTGGTTATTTACGACTTTGCGGTTCGCCTCTGTTGGTCAACTTGTGTAATGCCGCTCCAGTGTTTTACTCAAATCAAATAGTCACATTACACGATGTGGCATTTGCAGCTCACCCCTCTTGGTTTTCATCAAAATTTGTAGCCTGGTATAAGTTTATGATCCCCAGAATTATCAAAAAAAGTAAACACATATTTACTGTTAGCGAATTTTCTCGATCAGAGTTGGGTCATTACTATGATGTGAGCCAGAGTAAGATTTCTATTCTTTATAATGGCATTGGAGAGTTTGTTAAGGGTGAATCGAATCATCGAGTTGCCATTGATGGAGATTACGCTCTATGTGTTGGGTCACTTTCTGAAAGGAAAAATCAGAAAAATCTTATTGAAGCATTTTTGAAAATTGATAAGCCAAGGTTTAAGCTGGTAATAGCAGGCAGAAATAGCCCGGAAATTTTTGACCATCAGAATGCTTTGCTTGCTCAAATTAAGGCCAGCAACGACATAGTATTTGTAGAAAGTCCAACCGATGTAAATTTGGCAAATTTATATGCAAATGCCCTATTTACAGTATATGTACCACTTTATGAGGGTTTTGGAATTCCGGTGCTAGAGTCTATAGCATATGGGAAGCCGGTTTTGGTTTCTGATATTCCTGTTTTTAAAGAGCTTTATTCAGAAGTTGCGCTTTTTTCAAATTTGAATAATAATGCTAATCTTCGCGCAAAACTGGAGGAGATGTATACTTCAGTCGATCTTTGGGAAAACAAGGTGCAACGCTTTGACTTTGAGAAGAGAGG
>JAUHWX010000022.1 GCA_030427285.1 Bacteroidia bacterium | reverse complement strand
CTTCGTCCATTTCTACCACTTCATCCAGTTTGGGTTGTGGTTCGCGCATAAGTTCCCGCATTTTCATACCCATTCGCCACGCTGTTTTGTACGAAATATCAAGGTTTCTTTCCAGTTGCTTTGCGCTGATGCCTTTTTTAGCATCTGTTACCAGCGAGAAGGCTAAAAGCCAAGTGCGTAAGGGTATTCGGGTTTTATGCATTAGTGTGTTTACCGTTACGCTGAATGATTTGTTACAGGTTTTGCAGGTAAAACGGTGGTCAGCTTTGCGCTTGCTTAGTTTGTCAGACTTGCAGTAGGCACACTTTACGGTTTTACCCCAACGGGCTTGTTCAAAGTGCTGGATAGCTGAAAGCTCGTTAGGAAACTTTTTGGTGATTTGGATTAGGTTCATTACTCGTAAATTTTGTGGTTCAAAAACTCTCCTATTATTTCATCACATTGAGTTACGCTAAGGTTTGGATACTTACTTCTAAGAACCGCCATGATTGCTTGGTTGTCCTTTTTCATTTGTTCTTGTGTTACATATTGCCCTTTGTCGTAGTCTTTTTCTTGTAATCTATTAAGACGCATTACACTTTTAGAGCGTAATTCAATCATTATTTGCTGAATGTCGTTAGTAAGCTCTATTCTTGAAATCCTTTCTTTTAAAGAAAACACATATCGAAGTCCTAATATGGTCAAGGCTAAGAATCCTGCTGCTTGAATTACGTTAAGTGTATCTACTTCAATATTCATTATAGTATCAGTTATTAGTTTAGGGATAGAAAATATGCAGTTAAGAATTAGGCTCCATATAACTTCTGCACGTGTTATAAAATTCCACGCTTTTCGGTACATTGGCTTTTGGCCATAATTGATTTTAGACATAAATTTGCTAATGAGTTAAAATATTTGGGCGAACCTCTCGTGGTGAGATACAGGGGTTTGCCCTTTTGTTTTACTAAAATAGTCTCAATAGCTGGGAGTAGGGCAAAAGTGTTAAAAAGTAATTGGCACTTGTTTCAATACATACTGCCAATAAGTGCCTAATTCCGAAGATTTATAAACGACAAAAATGGGACTTAGACATAATAACGAAGCAAGATGATGGAAAGCTTGTGATTGAAATATTAGAACTCAATAAGAAGAAGTTTGCAACTAGAATTTTTTCACCTGAAAAAGAAGGTTATAACTTAGAAAATGATGTAATTGACTTTATAAAAGCATCCAAACCTTCATTAAAAAATCTAATCACAGGTTTGTTTCCAATTGCAGATGAATTTGCTTTTCACATTCATAGTGATTTAGTTGGTGGCGAAACGTTTAATGTTGTACCAAGTAAAGTTAAAGAGCAAGAAGACGCTGCAACACCGCCAGGAATAAAGAAAGACGGCTCTGGGTTGGCTACAACTCTTTATGCTATGAAAACTAACAAAACAAAAAATTTTAATGTTTTTAGGTATCACTTTTTCTTTGAACGGCCAGAAAGAACATATGACCCCAAAACTCTTCAAAAAATTGTATCATACCTCAAGCTTGCCAATAATACTATTGAAGATTTAGATGTGGTAAATGACCCTTTCAACAATAAACTCGTGGTCAAAATATCAATTAAAACAGGTGAATATACTTCCGTGCTACCCTTATCTGCAATGTCGGATGGCACTATTAAATGGCTCGCGCTTATTACAGCCATTCTTACTTCAAAAACAATTTTTTCTATCGAGGAGCCTGAGAATTTTCTACACCCTTGGATGCAAGCTGAGATTGCTAATATTATGAGAGAACACCTTAATGATAAAGAGCAACACTCTTTTGTTCTAATGACAACACACAGTGAGTCATTACTGAATCATGCTGAACCAGAGGAAATTTTATTGGTTGATTTATCAAATGGAAAAACAACTGCAAGACGAATTCAAAATGAAGATTTGATAAAAGATGAAATTTCAAAATCTGGTTTTGGATTAGGACATTTTTATTTTTCAAATGCGCTAAGTAATGAGTAATCCAGCATTTATAGTAGATGGCTTTTCAGAAAAGTTGGTTATTGGGCAAATTTGTCCCGGCAAGCCAGTCCGAAGAACAGACCTTAATGGAAAGTCAGTTTCCATTCAAGCCATAGCTAATAAAGTTGGATCTCTTGTTCGACTTTATAATAATCGCTATTACCCAATAATTGTAATTATTGACCGTGAAAACCGAATAGAATCAAGCCCAGAAATTGCCGAAAACTTGAAAAGAGAATTAGATAATCAAGGTTTAGGAAATATCGACATTAGAATCAATGTTGCGGACAGAATGTTTGAGAATTGGATCGTTGCAGATTGGGAATCCTTGCCTACTAAATTGGAAAAACCGGAAATAACAGAGAGCGTAAATGGATGCTCAATTCTGAAAAAAGCATTGGACTCCTATCATAAAACCACGGACGGTGTTGAGCTATTCACTAAGGCTAACCCCTCAAACATTTATCAAAATTCTGAGAGTTTTCGAACATTTATAGATTCTTTGAATGATGTAAATTGTAATTATAAAGAGTTTGCAAAATAGAAAGACAATAGCCAACAATGGATTCATGCAAAGTAGCCTTCCTGCTTTAGTATCTCAAAGATGTTATAATACTTCAAAAAGCTCGCCACAGGCTTTTTCGTTTCTCTCCCACTATTCTACAATCAAGACCTTCCAGTAATCCAGCATTTAAACTCGCAAAGCAGAAAATGATTTGATTAACTTCCGGCTGATTAAAATGCTACAACCAACCAAACCCCATTGAAAGATGAAAAACTGCCTGATTGCATTACTTTCTGTACTGGCCTTTACCGGCTGCAAAAACTCCAAGCCTTCCAATAAAAATGTAATTACATCCGACATCACCAACTTTTGGGTAGCTTATGATAAAATTACTTCTACGCAGGATTCGGCCTTGCAATACCAATATCTGGACAGCCTGTATTTTGAGAAAGGGACAATTGGCTTAGAAGGAATAAGGCAGGCACGAAACTATACTGCTCAGGATTATATAAATGCTATAAATAATTACCCCAGGTTTTGGGAGTCAATCAGGGAAAATACTTTGCAGGCTAGCGATATAAGCGCTGAACTTCAAGGTGGTATAGAAAAGTTTGAACAGATATACCCTGATTTAAAACCGGCAAAAATCTATTTTACCATTGGGGCCTTCCGAACTGGTGGCACAACGATAGACAGCTTGGTGCTTATTGGTTCAGAAATTTCGATGACGGATAGCAGCACCGTAACCAGCGAGTTTCCCGAAAACTTATCGCATCTAGAATCGCATTTTGCTACCAACCCCAATGAGCACCTTGTATTTTTGAACGTGCATGAATACGTGCATACCCAGCAAAACCCGAGAGTGTTTAATATTCTGTCTCTTACTTTGTATGAAGGTGTAGCAGAGTTTGTGGCCAGTAAAGCACTTGGTGTACCCTCCCCTAACCCTCAAATTGCTTTTGGCAAAAAACATGCTGAGAGAATAAGAGAAGTATATGAAACCGAAATGTTTTACAACAATAATTTATACAAGTGGCTGGATGGAAACGCACCAAACGAATTTGGCATGAGGGATTTGGGTTATTACGTGGGATATCAAATTTGTGAAAATTACTACCAGCAAGCCGAAGATAAAGCCAGCGCCATAAAAACTATGATTGAACTGGACTATACTAATGAAGCTGCCGTAGAAGATTTCGTAGCCAAGTCCAACTACTTTTCTGAACCCCTTGCGGTGCTTTATCAAAAGTTTGAGGAAAAACGCCCTACGGTTATTGCTATAAAGCAGTTTGAAAACAACAGTAAAAGCGTAAGCCCTGACACCAAGGAAATCACGATAGAATTTTCTCGGGCATTAAACGGCCATCATACCGGTGTAGATTTTGGTGATCTGGGCCAAGATGCTTTTCCCAAAGGAACGTTGGAAGGCAGGCGATGGGATGATGACAATTTATCGTGGACAATCCCTGTAGCACTGGAACCGAACAAGCAGTACCAGCTTTTAATCTCCAACAACTTTAGAACTGAAGAACACATTCCTTTAAAACCCTATTTGATTGAATTCAAAACATCAAGCGAATAAGCTTGTAAAAAACTTAAGCCACTCTGTTTTGCCAAGGTTGACAAATTTTATCCTTTTCTCTCCCACTATTCTAAAAACATATTAGTCCATAGGCAAAGGCTTTCGATTGGCCTTTTTTAAGTAGCTAAGTTTGTACATCGCTGATATGGGCTATAGCGCAAATAAAATCAGCTCTTTATAAATACACTTACTATGAGTAATACACATTACCCAAAATCATTTTCACATATAGGAATCACCGTTCCGGATATTGAAGCAGCCACTAAGTTTTACTCTGAAATAATGGGATGGTACACAATAATGAAACCTTCTAAAGTGAAGAAGGAAAGTGACACGGCTATTGGCCAAATGTGCATTGATGTGTTTGGTGACGATTGGGAAGAATTTGAAATTGCCCACATGTCCACTTCTGATGGTATTGGTATTGAGTTGTTTTCTTTTCCTCATGGCAAAAAGGAAGCTCCAGAGTTTAACCCTTTCAACACGGGCCTGTTCCATTTCTGCGTTCAGGATCCGGATATTGAAAATCTCACTAAAAAAATAGTAGAAGCCGGTGGCAAGCAGCGCATGCCTATACGTGAATATTACCCAGGCGAAAAGCCTTATAAAATGGTGTATGTAGAAGATCCTTTCGGAATTGTATTTGAAATATACACCCATAGCTATGAATTGACTTATTCCTCTGGCGCTTATCAGAAGTAAGAATCACAGCCAATTTTAGGACTAAAACGATAATAAGCTTTTGAGCGTATTGCCACCCGTTGCTGCGCAAGCCCTCTCCCATCGTCACATATACCTTCTACTCCTCAAAATACTCGTATGCATCAATAATATCCAGATAAACACCACTAAAGCCTGAGCTTACTATTTTATTGAGGTATGAATCTGAGTTGTTGTAAATGATCCCTTGCCAATCTGAATTCCAGTATTGCACTTTGTAATTGCCTGCCCAATCCGGGTTTTCCTCCAGCAGCCATTCGGGTTTTTCTGTTTCCCAATCGGTATCCCAGTAATAGCGGTAGTCTTCTGCTTCGCCAATACTCATATAGGCTAGCACCAATCGTTTTCCGCCATTGGCTTTGGTTTTTAGGCTTTGCACCTCCCCAGCAGTAAGTAGGTCATCTTCATAAAAAGCATCTACAATTACCACATCGTAATTGGTATTGGATACAGCTTGCAGAAAATCATCCTTGCCTGAGTATTTAGAAGGGTTGATGATGTACAAGAAGTTTTTGGCAGCAGCCAAAGTGCTTATATCATCACTATTCTCCTGATAAGGCTTGATCGGGTATGAAGGAATTTCATCCAGCTCGCGTGATGGAGCTGCAAAACCTACATAGCCGAGATTGCTATTGGTTTGATATGAATCATCCACACCACTTTGTGAGTACACGTAATCTGTTACCAAAACAGTTTTGTTGGCATCTTTGTACAAGTTTAGAAAATTACTCAACTCCCTATTTTGAGCTGCACTGTTCAGCACATTTTCATTGGAATAGCCATAATTCAAATCTTCACGACCAATACCATCAATGCTATTCAGGTAGTCCGTGTCTATAGAAGTAGCGCAATCGCTGCAAAAGCTGCGCAAGGCTACGGCTTGTCCATTCTGGGGAACAACTAAAAAATTTGGGCGAACAGCTCTGGCTTCTTGTGCAATGTTTTTCACAAAGGTTCGCATGTCCTGGCGGTATACATATTCCGTTTCGGTAACCGAATCAGGGGGATCACAAGCTGCAAATAGAAAGGAAATACCTATTGAGATAAAGCAAATTGTACTTTTCATAACCTATTTATTAGCACACATTATGCCAGCACTCATCCTAATTATTTGTGGGCTTATTTACATCACCCAACAAGGATATGGCTTTGGTAACTCCACCAGAATAATCGCCAACACTTAGGTGAGGAATGATGCTTCTAATCACATGGTCACAAACAGAATCGTTGTAAACTTCCTCCAAACCTTGCCCTGTGGCAATTCCTATCTGGCTTACTCCCTCGCTCATCAAAATAATGACTCCATTGTTTTTTGGCCCCTCACCAATATCCCATAGATTACCGATTTTAGATGCAAACAAAGTGGCATTTTCATCAGACGGAATAGTATCCATAGTAACCACTACTATACGATTGCCGGTGCTTTCCCTAAAGTTTTTGATTGCAGCATTTATGTCGATTTCGTCCTCATCATTTATTATTCCTTCAAAATCATTTACCGCCCCTATTTGTTTTGGAATAGGAACACCAGTTTCTTCTGTTTTTTCTGTAGAAACCTCAGCTTCACCTGAATTAGAATTACAAGCTGATAATACAATTGCGACAAGGCTAAACGAAAAAAAGGCCCTCTTCATCATAAATAATAAATATTTTTTGGGAGCCCGAATATAGCCAATATTCTAGTCTGGCATGAAGCTACCTGAACGGCTTCAGTTTCACTTTTGTCATGGTTCTACCACCAAAAGGGGAAAACCACGCCAAAAGAAAATAGATACCAAAATATTTATCTCCACGCTAAAGCACGGAGCTATTGCTATGTCCCCCCCTTGGGGTGAATCAAAACTTTATTATTTAAAAAAATCAGGAGGAAACCCTTAATCAAGGATAACCGTGCAGTCAGGCAGTGCCTCTTTGATTCGCGTCTTTTCGCTTTCGCTAAAATTGTTTCCCACCGCGATAAGCGTTCGAAGATTTTTAAGGCGACCAATATTACGAGGAAGTTCTGTCAAAGCATTTTCTGAAAGAATAAGTTGTTCCAGATCTTTCAGTTTACATAGCTCATCAGGAAGTTCAGTCAGTTCATTATTCGAAATATTCAAAGCTTTAAGGCTCTTCAGTTTTTTCACCTCAGCAGGAAAATTTCTTAAATAGTTATGTTTCAAATCCAAATCCTCCAAGCTCGCTATTTTACACCAATCACCCTTAAACTCTCTAAACTGGTTATAGCCCAGCTGCAATGTTTTCAGGTCTTTTAGATTTGAAAATTCAGCTGGCATAGCACTCAGCTGATTGTGCGAAAGATCTATAACCTGCAGCTGTTGGCAATTACCCAGAGTTGGCGAAATGTAAACCACATTGTTGAAGGAAGCATGTAACAATCGTAACTCGTGCAACTCTCCCATCTCCTTTGGTAGCTCGGGTATTTTATTTTTAGCAATGTCCAAAGCCTCAAGCTTTTTCAGGTTTTCGATTTCTTTTGGAATGGCCTTCAGGCTATTCTCCTTCACATTTAAAGTTTGGAGATTGGTAAGTGTAAAAATGCTCTTGTCCCAACTCTCCATATTGTTTTTCATCAAGTTTAGAAAAGTGAGATTCTTCAATTCCTCGGCACTATCATCCAGCTGAAAAAGCTGCAAGTCTCGAAGGTTGAGTTGCGTGGCACTATCTACCCCTGCAGCTTCGCTTATTGCGGTATATACTGGCTCAGTAGGATTGGCAAATTGGCCGAAAGCCAAAAATGAAACACTTATCAAGGCCTGCGAAAAAAGGAACTTTGTTTTCATCTAAATATTTTTGTCATGGTTTTTTATAAAAAACCCCGCCAAAAACTGGCGGTATTATCATTTTTTTTTGCCCAATAAATCTGGGCTACCGAGATGCCACCCCGCTGGGGTTTTAAGTTCTCAAATAACAAATCCCGTAGGGATGTAATCTTGCTATCCAGCAAAAGCTGGCGAAATATTATTCTCGGCTATGTTTTTGGCGTGGTTTTTTGGCTTTAAAAAACCATCACAAAAACAATTATCAATAATTTAAAGTAGTGCCCGTAAGTGATTTCATAAAGGCAATGATGTCATTCATTTCACTTTGCGAAAGACCAAGCGAATCAGGTGCCAAGGTTTGATTTGTTACTTCTAAGCCAATCCCCGCTCCTCCACCATTATTGTAAAAATCCATTACATCCTGAAGCTCAGCAAACTCGCCATTGTGAAAATATGGCGCGGTAAGCTCCACATTTCTCACCGTTGATGTTTTGAAGGAACGTTCATATATCCAGGCTTTTTCGCTGTGAATCTGATTATTTATTCTTCCAAGATCATGGTCCAACTCTCCATCATTGGCTGTAGCCAAAATGCCTAAAATCTCTGTTTCATTTTTAATGAAATTTGGTGGAACCAAGCCCGAAAAAGTGGGTGCAAAATGACAGGTGCCGCAAGCTGCTTTTCCCATAAAAAGGTTGAAGCCGCGCTTGGCTTCCTCAGGAAGTTTAGCATCTTCATTGCGCACATATTTATCAAATGGGCTATTGAAAGATCGCAAGGACAAAACATAAGAAGACAAGGCCGAGGCAAATTGCTCCTCGTTTATTTTCTTGCTCCCAAAGGTTTCTTTGAAGGCTGACTTGTATTCTTTGTCATCATTCAGTTTTTCTAAAATCTCAGCATTGGCCGTATTAAATTCATCAGGATTGAAAATTACGTGCTGTGCCTGCTGCTCCAGAGTAAAAGCTCGTAAGTCATAAAAGTAACGATCTGCATAAACTACATTTAGCAATGTAGGTGCATTGCGCTCCACCGTCTTGCCTTCTACCGAACTCAGCGATCGTTTTTCGCCATCAGTAAAAGCTTTGTTAGGATTGTGGCAAGTAGCACAGCTCATTTGTGAATTTCCGCTAATGAGCGGATCGTAAAAAATCTTCTTCCCAAGGTTCCTCAATTCATCAGAATCCTCTTCTGCGCTAAGCTGGCTGTAGAAATAAGGGTCTAAAACATCATTGGCAAAAATGCTTTTGCTCTTTGGGTTCCACCCCCCTTTACTTTCGGGGTAGGCATAATTGCTAATCTTAGTCAACTTTTCATATAATGGATCAGCTACTTCTTTAATAAAAGTAAGTCGGTCAAAATCGTCAAACGTGCTATTTGAAACCTGTTTTTGTCCTTCGTTCAAAAGCTCCAAAACTTCATTGTGAATTGGTTTATCCGAAGCTTGAAGCAAAGGCTCCAGGTACGTTTCCATACTTTTTAGGGAAACCGAAACTTCATCCAAACCATTGAGAGAACCAGGAGTATCAAAACCCGTAATGCTCATGGACACAATTCTGATTATTTCTAAGCGAGCGGCATTCAAAAGCTCCTCTGTTTTTAGCGTCCTGCTTTTGAAATCGGCCAATAGAAAGCCAGCTTGTGTTTGCAGTTGTAGTGATAGCAAAGCAATTTCCTTGGCATTTTCTGTCCAATCTTCTGCAAATATCATTTCATCCAACACCTGTAGTCCTTCTGGTGGAATCACCATTGGGTTGGTGTCAAAAGTTTCGATGTGTAAAAGTGGCGCGCCATTGATATGCTCCTCCACATATTCGGGGTAAAAGTATTCGAGCAAAAACTCAAGTCTTTTGTAGCTCTGGCGGGTTCTTATCAGTTGGCTTTTTAGCTGTTCACTACTGGCTTCTCCTTCCCTTACCTTTTCGGCAACTACTTTTAAGCTTTCAATTTCTTCCTCAAAATTTTGACTAAGTGTGGCATTTAGCACCTTCGCTTTTTCAGCAGTAGATGGATTGTAAAATTGAAACATCAATACAGCGCCAACAATAGTAATGAGTATCCAGAGGCGCTTAGCTGCAAAATTCATCTTCATAGAAAGTCTATTCATAATTCGCAAAAATGAATTACTCAACTTAACTGATGCTTAAGCCTACATTAAGAAAAGGTGCAGAAACAAAAAATCCCTCCCGGTTGCCCGAGAGGGATTTGAAAATAAGGGTTAAAAACCGCTTAGTACTTAATCAACTTTTCAGTAAAGTTTTTAGAACCATTCTTCACCTTAAGGAAGTAAACTCCTGCAGGGTAAGCGCTCAAATCAACCTCAACTTCAGTTTGTGCCTGCGCGTTGTAGATCAATTTTCCGCTGATGTTGAAAATCATCACCTCACTAGCCGTAGCTTGTGGCAAAGAGATGTTGATCACACCGCTGGTAGGATTTGGATATACCGCAAACGAGGCATTCTCTTCAGCAGAAGCTTCAGCATTTTTCTTCACAATTACCGCATCTCCGGCTTTGTCAAGATCCATACGGAAAGAGAAACCACCTTTGTCATTTGCACGGTTTCTCAAAGCTACTGTTACGTGGTTCATACCTACTTTATAAATGGTGTCCATATCGGCCATAGCCACATAGTCAAAGGCATCGCCCCCGGTATTTGGATTAGCTACAGTTCCGTCAGCGTTAAACATCAAGTCGTGCACGTTTCCGCGGAAGTTCTCCATTCCTACGATATCCTGTTCACGAGCGATTAATATTCCATTTACGTACACTTCCATGTTATCATCAAAGTAAGAACGGATGCGTGTGTTAAGATCCGTGTTATCTGAAAGTTCAAACCATGTTCTGTAATAAGTAACATTTTCTTCAGCTTTCAATACTGATGATCCTGGTACTTCAAGGATGCTGTTCCAGCTGTAAGGCTGACCAACAGTAGCAGCTATACTAAAGGTACTGTCAGCAGGCAATGAAGCTACTCCCATCCATGGAAATTGCTGGCTAGTAACATTTGTAGAAACAGTACTCAACTTCCAAAGATTATCAGAAACGATACTATCTGTTTGTACGGTAGTAGTTGGCACACCACTTTCCAAGTCCATACGGAATGAGAAACCACCAAGGTCACTTCCACCACCATTACGAATAGCCACTGTGATCGTGTTGTTTCCAGCCATTAGGTACTCTTCCAGTTTTTGGCTGCTGAAATAATCAAATTCATCACCACCGTTGTACCCATTTTCTACTATTCCATTTACATGGAAAACAATGTCATGAGGAGCATTCTGAGCGTTGGCCTGCTGTCTGTCTCCTTCACGTGCTACCAAATTACCGTTTAGATAAATTTCGATATCATCGTCAACCGTTACCTGAAAACGAGCAGTAATGTTGGTATCTACACTAAGATTGAAGTCTTTACGGAAGTAAGTAACATACGCATCGGTTTTAATAACCTTAGCTCCATCCACACTGTCTACTCCGTGCCATCTGTAAGGCTGGCCTTCTTCTGCCATAAGGCTAAAGGTACTGTCAGCTGGCAATTCACTCATCACTCCTTTCCAAGGATAACCTCCTGCATTGGCCTGAGTAGTTACGGTAGATTTTTTCCAGTCGCTGTTTGATACTACCGCGATAGAATCTTTAGGCTGTGCTCCAAGATCTTTAGCCAAAGCGATAACCACTGTAGCTGACCTGTTGAAAGTAATCATATTTCCTGTGGCATCCTCTTGTGGATCGTTAGAACTACTTGGGTGCTGAATAGATACAAAACCAAAACGATAGTCAGGAGAGAATGTAAGACCAGTAGGCTCTGACCCACGAGGGAAAGAAGCATACAATTCTACTTTAGGATCAAGTTGTGTATGATCTGGACGAACTACCCAAATATAGTTACGGCCACCATCTTGAAGTACCCAAAGGTTTCCTTTATCATCAAAAGTAAGGTTGTCGTTTCCTCCACCCCAAGGCTCACTTACAACACCACTTTCAGTAATGATATCATAAGAAGTTCCTCCAACAAAAGTTTCAAATTCAGTGATTGAATTTCCATTGTCTTTGAAACGGTAAGTACGGCTTGCACCTTTGGCAGTAAAGTAAATTTTACCATCAATCGGGCTGATTTCGCAATCTTCAACACCGTTGAAGTTTGTAGCACCCAAAGAAGCAGCCACAGAGTACATATTGTTTCTGTCAGTCTGCGTGCTGTTAGGAATCAAAATCCAGCTAGCAGTAGGTGTGGTTGGATCTCCTCCTGAAAGAGGCGCATCTAATTTAAGAGCATATACTTTACCTGTACTTAGGTTTGCTTTGTTATCAGCTACAAATTTGAATACAGCAGAAGAACCACCATCTTCACCATAGTAAGCAGTAATACTGTCATCAGCTACTACGATGTTTTCGTGAGACATGCGGCCCATTGCCCATAGTTTGTCTTGCTTTCCATCGTTGTCATAGTCCAAAACCTTACCGGTAAGAGGATCAATTTCTACTTGCCAACCTACATCCTGGTAACCATCATTATTGTTGTCTCCCGAGTTTCTGGTTTCTTCACTGGTAATAACAGTTCCCCAAGGTGTGATACCACCTGAACAGTTACGGGTGGTAGTTACCAAATCACTATTGTAAAAATCTACTGGTTGAGTAGTGTCAACAACCCATAGTTGAGTGGATTTGTCATAATGCAAATCAAGAATAGAAACACCACCAGGTGTATTTTCGTGGTTAATTGCAAGGTGACCTAATTCACTGCTTCCATTCATTGGAACATATCCGGTAAAGTCATGGTTTCCAGGAACGGTAGTAGGAAGTCCTGGGCCAGTTTTAGTATAAGCTTCTCCTTGCTTAAAGATTAGCTGAAACTTATGCTCTTTAGCGATAATCAATTTTGAAGTTTGAGCAGTTGGGTTGATAGATGTAAAGCAACCAATGTGCTCGTCTGTGCAAGAAACACCAGGGTTGTACGCTGGCTGATCTTCTAAGAAAAGGTCAAAACCAAGATCTGAGCTAGTTTCATCACGGTTGTGAATTTCCACAGCAATTTGGTTTCTACCGTTTCTCAAAACTGTTTTTGGCAACTTAAAGATGCTATAAGCTGTTTCAGCTGATCCACTAATGATGCTAGAAGAATGAGTAAGGTAATCAACAGTACCAGAAGGCATATTGTCACGCACTACTTCGACACCATTTATATAAACAATAGCTCCATCATCTCTGCGAAGACCTAAGTATACTGTATCTGTTACATTACTCAAATCAACCATTACATCTCTACGGAAGTAATAAGTAATGTACTTATTATTAGCATCAAGGCCGTAAGAAATCTCCGTGCTCATCACATCACCATAACCCAGTGGAGCGGCTCCAAATGCCCAGTTATTATCATTAAAAGAAGTATCCTTCCAAGCAGCAGCGTCAAGGCTGGTACCATTGTCAAGGTAGTTCCACTCAGTACCTGCAGTAAGCGGGTAAGTAGTTGGGCCTAATGGTGGAAGCTCAAAATCCACTTTCATATCAAAGCTTAGGTCAGAGCTGCTAGCAGTAGCTTGGTGCAATTCAACAGCAATTACATTAAGGCCATTTTGCAAAAGGTTTGCAGTTACATTTCTGTAGTAGGTAGTTTCATTAGCACCACCAACCGTGGCAGAAGCTGCAGTTCCATACGCAACATTTCCTGAAGGCATATTTTGGCGAAAAGCCTCCACACCATTTACATATACTACTACACCATCATCACGCATTACATCAAATACCAATGAATCGTAGGCTGAAGCATCAGCAACGTTAAAAATATGACGCAAGTAATAAGTGTTACGCTTATTGTTTGCATCAGCACCAAAATCTAAAGTGGTGTTTTCATTACCATTATTATATCCTAGTGGAGCATTTCCAAAATCCCATGCGGTATCTACATAGTTCAAAGCTGTCCAGTTGGTTCCGGTAAGGTCGTTGCCGCTATCATCATACTTCCAGGAAGCGTTACTCAAAACCGGGAATGCACCCGACTGGTAAGTTGTTGGAGGTGTGTAAGTAACAGTAAGGATCGGAGCTGAATTGGCTTCGCCATTATATGACTCAGCGGTACGCTTACCAGTATTTCCGGTATATCCGGGAAGACTCAAATAAACGGGATCAATAAATCCTGCTAAAACAGAATTTCCTTGCACCCAACCAGTTCTATTAACTACAGCCTGAAGGCTGGCCTTCAAGTCTGGAGTTCTTTGATCAGCACCATTATCATTTACACTGGCAAATGCCGGTACATTCCAAAGTACTGCGTCATTTAATGTATAAGCTCTGTTGGTAAGGCTACCGTTTCCACCTGAAATGGAAGCTGCATCGTCAGCATCTTCAAATGCGATTACTACATCAACGTTTCCGCTAGTGGTAACTTCATCAACAGTAAACTGGATAAATGCACTTTGAATAATTGCACCCTTTGGGATATTCAAACTTTCAAAACGAATACCCACCATTTGGTCAGTTCCGTCAGTAGATAGTTCTAGATCTGTACTCGTTAGATCTAGTGTGTTGTTAGTAAGGTCTTCTTCTGCGTCATTAGACGAGGAGTTCACCTGCACTTGCACGGTTTGGACTTGTGCCTGTGCTACAGCTCCTCCATAAAGGGCTGCTGCAAGGAAAATCCAATTGGTAATTTTTTTCATTGAATTCGATGATTTTTAAAGATTTATTATGAGCGTAAATGTCTTTAGCTCATGTTCCTTAAAACTTCCAAAATCATTACCAAAACCTTAATAGTACTAAACTCATTAAAAAATAAAGCACCTTTAAAAACCACTGTTTTTCAGACAAATACAAATTAAAACATCAATTAAAGAGCGTATAAATGAATATAATTATTTAACAATAACCACACGGTGAGAAAACACGCTGAGATACGATTCATGGTAAAACCCTGTCACCATAATGACTGACAAGGGTTTATCCTTACTTAACATGAGTATGAACATTTTAAAAAGAAAAAAGAGAAAAAAATCCTACAGAGTGATGAAGGAGTACAACTTATTCAGGCAAATCGCTTTTCTCATAAAATTTGTGCAGTTTATGCTTCAGCATAAAATAGCGCACCATACCATATATAATTAGTATACCACTTATTACAAGGGCTACATAGCCCAGCCAGCGCAAACTTCTAAAATCTTCAAGCTTAAGTAAACCGATACCGCCAATTACCAAATATAAACTCGTTCGGATGTAGGAAAAAAGCGTGCGCTCATTGGCCAGAGTTGTTCTCTCCAGGGCCAAATAATCTCTGAGTATTATTTTCTCCTTTGTTTCAAAAGGCTTTACAATTCGGGGAAGTCGAAGTTTTCTCTTCATAATTTTCAATAACAAGAAATATAGCAAAAGATCATTGATAATTATTTTTTGAAAGAGAAAGACTTGAAAATCTAAAACTCACTCAAAGAAATTTCGCTTTTGAACACTGCTGTTGTACATTTAACAACTTAGTTAAAGATTAATAGTTTAATTTTCTAGAGACAATGAATGATAAACTATACATCAAGCTGGCCATTGAATTTTCGCAAAAAGGTATGGACAGTGGTAGTGGCGGGCCATTTGGTTGCGTGATTGTGAAAGATGGGGAAGTGGTAGGCCATGGGTATAATGAAGTCACATCGACCAATGATCCTACGGCTCATGCAGAAATCGTTGCTATTAGAAACGCTTGCAAAAAGCTAGACTCTTTTCAACTTGAAGGTTGTGTGCTTTACACTTCCTGCGAACCTTGTCCTATGTGTTTGGGAGCAATATATTGGGCCAGACTGGATAGAATTGTATATGCCTGCTCAAGTGAAGATGCTGCCGCTATTGGTTTTGATGATGACTTTATCTACAAAGAAATACCACTGCTTCCTGCAGAAAGGCAAATAAAAACCGAACAACTACTGCGTGAAGAAGGCATTACGGTAATGGAGATATGGAAAACTAAAGCTGATAAAACGGAATATTAGGTGATAAATATCACGCTTATATTTATTAGTATCTCTTAGCTTTATGTGCATATATCATATCCATGAAAAAGAATTCACTTGCCCTTACCTTTCTTGGAGCTGCCGGCACAGTTACAGGCTCCAAAACTTTAGTTAATTATAATGATACCAAAGTATTAGTAGACTGCGGCCTATTTCAGGGTGTAAAGTCATTACGGACAAAAAACTGGGAAGATTTGGAAGATGCCTTAGAAGTTTCTGAGGTAATTCTTACGCATGCCCATTTGGATCACTGCGGCTACCTTCCGCGCTTTGTAAAGCAAGGTTTTAAGGGATTCATTCATTGTACACCTATTACCGCGCAGCTGATTAGAATCATATTGCTGGATAGCGCAAAAATTCAGGAAGAAGATGCAGAGCGGGCTAATCGAAAAAAGTATTCTAAGCATGAAAAAGCAGAACCACTTTATACGGCAGAAGATGTGCATCAAACCTTAAAGCAGGTAGTTACACACGAGTTTCATGAATGGGTCGTGCCGGGCCCGGATTTGAGATTTACCTTTATACAAAACGGTCATATACCGGGAAGTGCAATGGTAGAATTACATGCCGGAGAAAAGCGATTGGTTTTTTCTGGTGATTTAGGCAGATTGAAACCATTGATTATGCCAAAGCCAAAACCACTTCCTAACGCAGATATTTTAATTTTAGAATCAACGTATGGAAATCGCCTTCATAGCGTGATTTCACCTTTTGACCAAATAGAAAAAGCAGTAAATCAAGGCTTCAAAAATCAAGGGCAGATTCTGATTCCAAGTTTTGCAGTAGAACGTACTCAAGAGATTCTGTACATATTACTCTGCCTTATAAGAGATAAAAAAATTCCCACATTAAAAATTTATCTTGATAGCCCCATGGCTACAGCGGTCACTGATGTTTTGCTAAGCTTTTATGATTTCCTGAAAGACCCAGAGTTACGCAGCGTAATGAATCGACAGCTGGAGGTGGTTTCTGACTATCGAGCCTCACAAACTGTGGTAGCCATGGATAAATGTAAAATAGTAATAGCTGGCAGTGGTATGGTTACTGGTGGCCGCATTCTTCACCATCTTGAAGCCCATATTTCAAAACCCTCAACCGTGGTAATTTTACCGGGCTTTCAAGCATTGGGTACTCGAGGCAATGACTTAGCCAGTGGTGTTCCCGATATTAAGTTTTTTGGAAAATACTATAAAGTAAAGGCCCATATAGTACAGCTCGATTCGCTTTCAGCACATGCAGATAGAGAAGAGTTAATAGAATGGGTTAAAAACACTGGTCAACTACCCGATCGCATAATTTTGAATCATGGCGAGGAAACAGCTTCTCATAGCTTAAAGCTAAAAATAGAGTATGAACTGGGAGTTCCTGTATTGGTAGCAACTCCCAATATGCATTATGTAATCGATTTTTAGTTCTGCTTCAAATCGTCCAAAGCCTGGATTATATCTTCTATTGGAGCACGCTCTCTATAATCGGCATGTAAGAAACTGTAGGTTACTTTTCCATCAGTATCAATTACATAAGTAGCCGCCAGTGGAAGCTCTCCTTTGTTATTTCCGTTATATTCACTAAGTCCAAATCCTTCTTCATATCTCGCAGCTACTGCCGGGGTAAGTTTAAAAACGATTCCATACTCCCTAGCTACTTTATTATCTACATCGCTCAGAACCTGAAATTCAAGCTCATTCTTTTCAGCGGTATTCATGCTCTTATCCGGGTTTTCTGGTGTTAAAGCCAATAAATTTGCACCTCTGGCCTTAAACTCGTCCAAATTTTCCTGAAGGTAATGAAGGGTAATGTTACAGTAAGGACACCATCCACCACGGTACCAAACTAAAACCACAGGTCCGTTTTTAAGCTCTTCATGCAGCGATATTCTCTTTCCTACCGCATTAGTAAGTTCAAAATTTGGAGCCTTATCTCCCACATTTATTGCTTCGTCCAATACCCCCGATTCCTCTACTGCTTTTATGCCTTCAGCATAATCCTTCTTCTTGTCAGCAGGTGCTTTTGCATTAAAGTTTTCTTTGCGCTCGTTCAGGGTTTCCGTTAAGGTTTTGTTGTCTTTTTCCATTTTCTCTTCACTTTGCGCCAAGGCAGGTATGGCTGTTGACAAAATTGCTGCTAGGGTGAGATGTTTGATTGTTTTCATTTTCAATTTTTGTTCGGCTAATATACCGAAGGATTAATACTACAAATGTTATGTTTCTGACAAAAAGAAGGGCTTGGCAACAAAAATGATACCGCCCTTAAAAGCAAAAAGCTCTGTATCCTTAGGATACAGAGCTTCCAAATAACATATATCTAACAAATACTATGCTTCCAAAAGACCATTAGTCTTGCGAACAGCATCAGCACTTTCTGTCAATTTGATTTTCTCAGCATCGTTAAGTTCAATTTCTACAATGCTTTCGATACCATTTTTGCCAATGATAGCAGGTACACCAATAGAAATATCGCTTAGTCCATACTCACCATCAAGTAGGCAAGAGCAAGGGAACATTTTCTTTTGGTCGCAAGCAATAGCTTGAACCATAGATGATACAGCTGCTCCTGGAGCGTACCATGCGGAGGTTCCTAGTAATTTGGTTAAAGTAGCACCACCCACTTTAGTGTCTTCAAGTACGGTGTTCAATCTATCTTCTGAGATGAATTTAGAAACAGGAACACTATTACGAGTAGCAAGGCGAGTCAATGGAATCATACCAGTATCGCTATGTCCACCGATTACCATACCGTCAATGTCAGACTGTGGGCAATCCAAAGCCTCAGCTAAACGGTACTTAAAACGTGCAGAGTCAAGTGCTCCACCCATACCAATAATTCTGTGCTTAGGAAGGCCAGTAGCTTTGTGCGCCAAGTAAGCCATAGTATCCATTGGGTTAGAAACCACAATGATGATTACGTTTGGCGAGTGCTCAATAATTTTTGAAGCAACGTCTTTTACGATACCTGCATTAATGCCAATAAGCTCTTCGCGCGTCATACCTGGCTTACGTGGAATACCAGAAGTAATTACCGCTACATCGCTGTTTGCAGTTTTGGTGTAATCATTTGTACTTCCAGTGATTTTGGTATCAAAACCATTAAGTGAAGCAGTTTGCATAAGGTCCATTGCTTTTCCTTCTGCAAATCCTTCTTTGATATCTACCACCACTACTTCAGAAGCAAAGTTTTTCATGGCGATGTACTCAGCACAACTGGCACCTACTGCTCCGGCACCTACTACGGTAACTTTCATATTATTATAAGCTTTTATTACAATTCATTAAGGGCGGCAAATGTACAGATTGGAGGGCAAATAGGGTAATTTGAAACAGATTTATAGCTGGACAAAAATGAAATTTCCCTATAATTGAGTATTGTTATGAAATCCTTTCTCCGTTATCTGTATTGCCCAAAGTGGTGAGTACTGTTACCTCATCTCCATTTACAGCTCCTAAAACCAAGCACTCACTCATAAAATTGGCAATTTGCTTTGGGGGAAAATTCACGATGGCTACCAATTGCTTTCCAAGCAAATCTTCTTTAGCGTACAATTTGGTTATTTGAGCAGAGGTTTTCTTCACTCCAAGATCACCAAAATCGATATGCAATTTATAGGCAGGCTTACGAGCCTCAGGAAAATCATCAACTTTAATAACCGTGCCTGTGCGGATGTCTATTTTTTCAAAATCATGCCAACTTATCATAAGCACTTTATCTCTTAATAATTAAAAAATACCTGAAATCAGGTATTGCAATAAAGCCATTTCGGGCGCATCTTTGACTAACTGTAATCGCATTCCCCCTTAATGTGTGATTTGTTACCCAAACCTTTATTTTGTGTGAAGTCGCCACCCTCGGGTGGCGCTTTCATTTATGGGTGCTTTTAATCAGCTACTTTACCTTGCATTTCCAACTCTTCAATGTCAGCAATCTCCCATTCTGAAAAGGGCTCAATTGTAAACTTTTTATCAAACAATTCACTACCTATATAAAAACTCACCCAAAACTGATTGTAAAAACTAAATACCGCAGGGTCAATTCTTTCCACTTTGGCAAAAGTATTGGCCTCTAAGCCTTCAATAGAATGACGGAGGGTAGATGTCTTTCTTCCTCCTCCACCTTCTTCTTCACTGGCGTTAGAAACTATCATCACAGTATTGAGTGCAATAGGTTTGTTGTTAATAATATATACATACCAGTCACTTTCTCCTTTTTCATCTATGGTTTTTCCAATCGCAATTTTTACATCTGTTACTGCCGGAAAATTTATGTCTTTCTTCATATTTCATGTCTTAAAGCGCGCAAAGTTAGCAGCTTTGATAAGCTTAGAAAGAATAAAATGAAATGACCTCAAGGTCATTTCTCAGAAATGGTAATTTCGCTAATCCAAAAAATGAGAATATGTCTGATAAAATAGTTCTTCTGGGTTCTGGTGAACTGGGTAAAGAATTGACCATAGCCCTAAAGCGACTCGGCCAATATGTAGTAGCCTGTGATAGCTATGCAGGAGCCCCGGCAATGCAGGTGGCAGATGAATTTGAAGTAATAGATATGCTTGATGGTGATGCTTTAGACAAAGTTGTGGCTAAGCATCAACCCAAACTTATAGTACCTGAAATAGAAAGCATTCGTACCGAACGTTTTTACGATTATGAAAAGCAAGGTTTTACAGTAGTACCAAGCGCAAAAGCGGCAAACTTTACTATGAACAGGAAGCTAATCCGTGATTTGGCAGCCAAAGAACTTGGCGTAAAAACTGCTCCTTATCAATATGCCACAACTCTAGAAGAATTCAAATCAGCTGTAGCTGAAATAGGTATGCCTTGCGTTGCAAAACCATTGATGTCTTCTAGCGGCAAAGGGCAGTCTGTAGTTAAAACTGAAGCAGACATTGAAAAAAGCTGGCAGTATGCTTTGGATGGTAGCCGTGGCGATTTGATGGAGGTAATCGTGGAAGGATTTATCGATTTCCATACAGAAATCACTTTGCTTACCGTAACTCAAAATAATGCCCCTACTCTGTTCTGCCCACCAATTGGTCACCGCCAGGAGCGTGGAGATTACCAGGAAAGCTGGCAACCTTGTGCTATAAGTCCAAAAGATTTGAAGGAAGCGCAGGACATGAGTGCCAAAGTAACCGAAGCACTTAGTGGTGCTGGTATTTGGGGTGTAGAATTCTTCATTGCCAATGATGGTGTTTATTTCTCAGAACTTTCTCCACGCCCACATGATACAGGAATGGTAACCTTGGCAGGAACGCAAAACCTCAGCGAATTTGAATTACATGCCCGTACTATTTTAGGTTTACCCATTCCTGAAATAACACAAGACCGAGCTGGTGTATCTGCTGTAATTTTAGCAAAAGCGGAAAGCAGTGAAACTCCTGTATTTACAGGTTTATCAGAAGCGATAAAAGACCCCAAAACAGACATTAGAATATTTGGAAAACCAACAACTCGCCCCTGCAGAAGAATGGGAGTATCCTTGGCTTACGATGATGTAAATACTGATATGGATGCTTTGCGCATGAAAGCCGCTGACTGTGCGAGTAAGGTAAGCGTAAAATAGACTACCCCGCCCTGAAAGCTTTCGCTGTCGAAGGGGAATTGGCTACGAAATAAACTCCATAATAGCGAGAATATACACGCTGGGAATTCCCCTTCAATTTTTGAAGGGGTAGATTCCGCTCACAGCAAGCGGAAGACGGGGTAGTTATAAATAAAACGGCCCGTGATTTTTGAAATCACGGGCCGTTTTATTTATATGCTTTATGAAAATATTAGTACTCTAACACTTTGGGAGCAATTTCTTTATTGTAAAGGTCTATACTTTCGTTCAAAATACGAATGGCTACTTCCTTGCTTTGAAATTCTTCGACAATCACTTCTTTGTTTTCCAATTTCTTATAATCTTCAAAAAAGGATTTCATTTCTGAAATCAGGTGATCAGGAAGCTCAGAAATGTCGTTATAATGACTCATACTTGGATCACCATTGGCTACAGCGATAATCTTATCATCAGCTTCACCTTGGTCAATCATGCGCATTACACCAAGAATCTTTGCCTCCACCAAAGTAAGAGGAACGATATCTACCTGAGAAAGTACCAAAATATCCAGCGGGTCGCCATCATCACAAAAAGTTTGTGGAATGAAGCCATAGTTTGCAGGATAGTACATGGCAGAATAAAGCACACGATCGAGCTTAAGCAAGCCACTGTCTTTATCAAGCTCGTACTTGGCACGCTCGCCTTTGGGAATTTCAATAATACCGTTTACAATATCATCTGAGGAATGGCCCACAGATACGTGGTGCCAGGGGTTAAAATAATCTTTCATAGTAATGTGTTGTGTGGCGAACACTCGCCCATGCATCAATTTCGGGCGGCAAAGATACTCAACATTACTAATTTGGGAAATCTTATAGATTAAATATCCGTTAATACAGATTAGTGGTTATTTAGGTCTTCCAGCTTTTTTACCAAAGCAATAGACTGAGCATCGAGAAAAATATAGCCCTGATCGTAACAAAAGTAGTAACGCCCCCCTTTTTTGGTTTCATAAATACTGGTGAAATAATCAAAGTTAAAACCTTTACCAATGAGTATATCACGTGTAGTTTTTGTTTTTCCTGTGGGGTTCATTTCTACCAAAATCTTCCTGTTTTTAGAAAGCACCCTATTCGTATTGCGAATAAGATTATTCACATCCCTAAACTCGCGATTGTTATACGCATTGCGGCAACCATCGCTGCAAAACTTCTTATCAGCTCTTCCTTTTATGGGTTCGTTACATTCTAGGCAGGTGCGTTGGTTATTAGACATGAATCTTACTACTTTTACTACACCTTTTGGGTGTTTGTTTTATTTTTTGGTTCCCAAATCATAAAGTTTTCAATTCCATCATCTGTTTCTTCATCTACAAGCTTCCAGTTTAGAAATGAGGCAATTTCGATAAATACTCTTTTCAATTCTTCATAGTCAACATTCTCTCCTTTTTGACTAACTATTGTGACCAAATTGGAAACCCTAGGATTCGTATCAAGGTTGGACCAATTGTCCACACTCTTAGCCTTTAGGATTAGTAGTTGTGTAAATGGAAATGATTTGCCGTTTTTAAATTCATACTCATTCACTTGTTTCAACTCAGGAATATTAACAAGGAAGTCTCTCAATTCTTTGGTGCTACAAGTAGAATTGAGGTTTTCATCCTTATATATATTTAAGTAATAGTATTTATCCGACCACATTTAAATTTTCTTTCAATGCAACTAATATAACAAAACCCTACCCAATTACAACCGTTTACAAACGCTTACAAACGACAGCTAAGTAGATAGTAAGTGCTTAAATACCGAATAGGGTTTGGAGGCTGCCGCACCTTTGTCTCATCAAAATTTTAATAATCGTAAAAC
>JAUHWX010000235.1 GCA_030427285.1 Bacteroidia bacterium | reverse complement strand
ATATACTTAACGTAAATGGAGGCGCCATTTCTATGGGACACCCACTAGGCTGTACTGGTGCTAAATTGAGTGTTCAGATTTTTAATGAACTGAAAAAGCGCGACAAGAAATACGGTATGGTAACCATGTGTGTAGGTACTGGACAAGGTGCAGCTGGTATTTATGAAATGATGTAACCCGGCTTGCCTGGGTAAAGGTAGTGGGTAGTGAGTAATGGGTATTTGCAATACTCTATACCCATTACCCAATACCAACTAAGCGGCTTCAGCCGCTTTTTTTATGTCCTAATGTCACTTTTTAAAGAAAGCCTGCGTAGTATGTAGTGAAGGCCTTTTAATCAAAACATAAAAATGAAAAAACTTTAATTATGAAAAAGATACTATTCAGCTTAATGAGTTTAATGCTTTGCGGATTTATGGCGCAAGCGCAAAACTGGGGGAGTGTAAGAGGACAAGTGGTGGATGCCAATCAGAACCCTGTGCCAGGTGTGGCCGTATTTGTGTATGGAACGTATGGCACATTTTTGAGCAATGGCCAGGATGTAAGTGCCTATGAGCAATATGACTACTCCTATAATAATGGGTTTTACTGGACAAATTATAATAATGCTAGTGTGGGAGACTCCGTAGTAGTGGGAGTGGTAGATTGCAATATGAATCTTACATGGGATCGCGCTGTAGTTACAAAACAGAATGATACTTTGGTGGTGAATATCCAAATAGGGTGTGTTCCAGGAGCATGTGATGCAGTAATTTCTAAGTGGCCGGCCACGCCAACATGGCCTTATGATGAGTACAGAGCAGCTTCTTTGAGGGATTCCTTATTTGTAGTTAATGCGCTAGGTGGTCAAGTTACTCATACCTGGACGTACGGAGGAATTACAAGGACATCATCCGTTACCTTTATGGGCCCCAATATGGACACCATATGGATTCCATCCCGAATCAACCCAAGTAATGTTTGCTATCAGCGTACTGCCACTTGTGCAATCATCTGTACAAATACACCAGTAGCACCTTCACACTCCTGCAACGCAGATTTCTTTGTAGATTCTGTAAACTCCATCAACTTTAATGGTCAAATTGTAGTTTGGGAAAATAGCACTACTGATAGTATGGCTAATATAATTGGCTATCGCTGGGATTTTGGTGATGGATCGCCAACTGTAAATCAGCAATATCCAAGTCATACATACAATGACACCGGAGTGTATCAGGTATGCTTAACCATAGTTTCTGTTGCACAAACGGCTACTGGAACAGATACCTGCACAAGTACTTACTGTGATTCTATTGGTTTTGATAGCAATGGCAATTTGATTTATAAATCGGCAGGTCAAGGTTTTACGATTAATGTAGTAGACCCTGCAACGGTGGGTCAAAAAGAAATAGGTCTTGAATCTAAATTTAACTTATTCCCTAACCCAACCCATGGTGAAGCAACCCTTGCATGGGATGCAAGTATTGGTGTGGAGCAAATAGATGTGATCAGCATCAATGGACAGTTGATCAGAAGCATCACTCCAAATACTTCTTCCATCAAATTGAACGGATTGGAAACCGGTGTGTACATCCTTCGCGTAAAAAGCGAACAGGGAGAAACAGCGGTGCGCATGATGGTTCAATAGATTTAAATTAATTTAAGAGTTTAATTGAGTCTCTTACCCCTAGCAAATCCTGTCTCTCTCTTATAGGGAGGCAGGCATTTGTTTAAAAAAACCGATGGAAAGGCAACTGCAAAAAACCATAAAGAAATGCCTCAAAAATGATCGCCAAGCCCAGTTTGATTTATATCAATTAAGCTTTGATCATTTGATGAGAACCTGTAGGCGCTACAAACGCAACAGGGAAGATGCGGTTTATCTTGTGAATGATGGTTTTTTGAAAGTTTTGCTAAATCTGGAGTCCTACGATAATTCACGTGATTTTTTTGCCTGGGCATCTACCATTATGGTACGCACGGCAATTGATGATTATCGAAAAAACAAAACGTATACTGAAGAAACAGATTTAAAAGATAGTGATGCAGATTTGGAATTTGCCAGCCTACAGAAAGGTCATGAGCAAATCATTGAGCAACTTACTGCCGAAGAAATTCAGGATATGATTTTTAACCTTCCGGAAAATGAGAGGTTGGTTTTTAATCTTTATGAATCAGAAGGATATCAGCATCGCGAAATAGCCGAAAAGCTAAACGTGACCGAGCGCACTACCAAGCGCTATTTGAAAGCTGCAAAGCTTAAGCTAAAGAAGATGATAGAAGCACACAGCGATTTGAAAAAAGTAATTTGATGGCCAATAGCTGGAAAAAAATAACAAACAAAGTTGATAGCGCTCCGTTGAGTGGTCCACAGGCAAGTGATTGGGAGGCCATGAATGCGAAGATAGAGGCACATCCTTCTATAGCCAACCCTAAGGGAGGTATTGGACTATGGTTTAAAACTGGTTTGGGTGTTCTTCTCTTAGCGGTGCTCGGCTTTGGATATTTAATGTATTCGTCAAGCGAAGATGAGCAGAGTAATTCTAGCGAAAATTCTTTTCAAGTGGAAAGTCCAATAATTGAATCTCCCGGTAATAATCAGGATGGTGCTGAAGAAAATAGCATTTCTGAAAACCCAAAACCTCAGGATGAAGCTGTGGAAGTTTCTAATGTTGAAGCAAGACAGCAGACTGAAACTGATGTCATCTCATATAATCAAGAAACGGCTGAAGTGATAAGTGTGGTCCAAGATAAACAGGGTGATGAAGCCAAAGTTATTAGCACCCGACTCGAGACCGAGGGAAGTGATAACAAAATCAAACAGGCAGAAGAAATTTATGTAAAAGAGGTAGTTGCATCAGATGCAAAAACTCTTGACGAATCTCAGGTAGTTGAAAATCCTGATGATGAGGTAAAGGAAGTAATAGTTGCAGAGGGTCAGTCAATTTTGGCGGTTGAGGAGGATGACAATGTAAAAACAGGAACTGAGAATTCAGAGGTGTCGGGTCCAAGTGAGTCTGAGACTGATGAAAGTAAATTTCAAAATGAAGGGTTGGTACTGGCATCTCAAGATCAGGTAAATGAAAATGAGCCCAACAAATTAATAGTTGATGATAATTATGAAGAGACAACTATTGATGAAGAGCCAGCTGAAAAAATAGAAAAATCACTTGAGGAGACTTCTGATGAGTTTGTGGCAGAAGAAGAGCCAAGTGAAGACGATCCACAGAATTTGTTTCAAAGTGATGATGAGGAACCCTTCACTCCAGCGGATCCCGTAAATCTTAGAAGTGCAGGGTTTAGCCTTAATGGGCTGAATGTTGGCGCAGGTTATAGCACAGACTTTAGTGGCAACTTATATGGTGCTGGAGTAGGAGTGGATGTAGATATTCAGCGCGGAGGTTTGTTGTTAAATACGGGTATACATTATTATCAAATGAATACGCTATCCGAGTTTATTAATTATTCTTCGCAGACAAATTATAGTACCACACATAATACAGTTTGGGATACTACAATTACTACGGTAAAAGATTCTGCATGGGTAATTGATTCTGCTTACTCGGGGCATTGGGCAGATAAGAGTTATACCACCACAACGGTAAGTTCCTCTACAGATACTATTCTGGATAGTACCGTCACTAAAATTGAAACAACAGAAAACAGACGCGTAAAATTATCTTACATCGAAATGCCGATTATGGCTGGACATCGTTTTAGGTTCAACCGATTGGCTGTAGATGTTTTTGGAGGAGTAGTGCTAAATCAGCTCACTACCGGAACGGTGGAGGGAGTGGATATTCAAAAGAAATTTGGAATGGATGCCGTAATACAGCCAGCCATACGTTTTTACCTAAAACCCGAGTGGTCGGTTTTTGGGCGAGCAGGTTTGAGGTATGGTTTAATAGCCAATGAGTATCGACCCCAAAAGCTGTATAGCAATTTTCAAATAGGACTCACCTATCATTGGTAGAGGTTTAAATAGAGAATGTGCCCTTGAGAAATCAGGGGCATTTTTTTAAGTTTTTATTATGCATGCATAGTTTATTTTTTTATCTTTGGAAAACTCATTTTGAGCTTAGAAAAAAGTGCAATCATAAAATTTCAATAATTCATGTCAACCACAACTGCAGAAGAACAAAAGTTTCTTAGAGGCGGAGAGTTTATCATCCGTGAGTCCAAATCTGAAGATATTTTCATTCCTGAAGATTTTAATGAAGAACAGAATATGATGGCTCAGGCCACTACCGAGTTTATGGAAAAGGAGGTAGTTCCGCATCGTGAGCGCTTTGAGAAAAAGGACTATGCCTTTACTGAAGAGTTAATGAAAAAGGTAGGTGAGCTTGGTCTTTTGGGAATCACGGTTTCTGAAGAATATGGAGGATTGGGTATGGATTTCAATACTTCTATGTTGGTTACAGATAAGATATCTGGGGTTACAGGTTCACTTTCTACGGCTTACGGAGCGCATACGGGTATTGGTGTCTTGCCTGTTGCCCTTTATGGAAATGAAGCACAAAAGAAGAAGTATCTGCCTAAGCTGGTA